>JAZQOE010000148.1:0-6598 GCA_045627705.1 Kiritimatiellia bacterium
CGATCTCCTCCGTGAGAGGCGGGACGTCCTCGACATTCTGCGCGCCGGCCGCGCGCTGCAGATCGACGATCGTCTCAAGCTTGTCGTAGTCCGTCGATATGTTCGCATCGACCATGTTCTCGGGCGGGACGCCCTTGGTGACCATCGACTTCAGGTGGTACAGCACCATGTCGGAGTTGAAGACGCACTCCCTGCCGACCATCTCCCGCGAGAAGCAGTAGCCGTCGTACCACGGCTTGATCGACTTCACGATGGCCGCAGGGTCGCCGGCGGTGAATTTGCCGGCGCCCTTGAAATCGCGGTAGATCCGGAGGACCTCCTCCTCGGAGAAGCCGAGCATCGCGTTGAAGTCGGCATCCTGCGAAATGTTAGTCGCGATGTTGAAGCCGCTCGTCAGGTCGTCGAGCGTGACGGGCGAGACGCCTGTCATGAAGATTCGGTCGAAATTCCCCTTGAACAGCTTGAACCACTCGCGGTAGAAGCCCGTGCCGTGGGTGATCGTCCGGTATGGATCCTTGCCAGCCGAACGGATGAGCGAGTTGGTGAAGTTGTCGTACTCGTCGATGAAGAGGTAGAGGGGCAGCCCGTTCGTCTGGGCGGCCCTGGTCACCACGGTGAACTTCTCCTCGCGCGACACGCCGTCGAATGTGCCTGCGGCGAAGCGGGAGCCATAGCGCGCGATGAAATCGTCGAGCATGGCGTTCATGTAGTTCGCGAACTTCGACTCGAGTCCATCGCCTCCCACGCCGCCGACCTTCGAGAAATCGAGCGCCAGCACCAGATACCTGTTGCGGTTCGGCGTGGGATTCGCGGCGACGGCGAGGCCGCCGAAGTACCTTTCGAAATTGTCCTTCTCGTTCAGGTCGTAGTAGTACCTGAGCATATCGACCATGAGCGACTTGCCGAAGCGGCGTGGGCGCACGAAGAAGACGAAGCGCCCGGCAGACTCGATCCGGTCGATGTAGGCAGTCTTGTCAACGTAGTAAAGACCCTCGTTCCGGATTGTCCTGAAATCCGAAACGCCGTAGGGAATACTTGTCGCGCCCAATTTGTTCATAGGGGAATCATAGCACATCATGCAATGGAATGGAACAGACAACGGAGACAGATTTCAATTTTGCGCGGGATGACACAGTTGCCCAAGGAAAGAGTCCATGGTAAAATAACCACTTTAACTGCGATATGAAGTGTGAAATCTGTCATAAGGGCGATGCCAAGGTCGCGATCCACAAGATGATCGACGGCAGGGATGCCGAACTCTATGTCTGCGAACAATGCGCGAGGCAGGAGTGCAAGCCCGTTATCGAGATATCCGATGCCTCCGGGAAGGTGTTTGGAAAGATCGACGCGAAGGAGTTTGAGCGCAAGCTTTCAAACGCCCTTTTCGGCGCTATTTTCAATGTGGCCGGTCATCAGATTCTCGATCTGACCGACGCGAAATGCCCCCGCTGCGGCCTTCCACGTTCCGAGTTCCGCAAGAATGGGCGTCTTGGCTGCGTCGAGTGCTACAAGACTTTCGCGAACGAGGTCGAGCCTATGATCCGCGACATGCACCGTGGATCGGTACATGTCGGCAAGGTGCCATCGTCCGTCAGGCGCGACCGCGAAATCGTCCGCGTGACCGCGCAGTTGCGTACCGCTATTTCAGAAGACCGCTTCGAAGACGCCGCCGCTCTCCGCGACAAGTTGAACGAGCTTCGCGGCAGCGACGCCTCGCATGGCGCAACGGCCCGACAACCGCAGCCCGGGAAAAACGGCGCGCCGCGAAATGGCGGCGGGGATGGTGCGCGATGCTAGGCCGCAGGAAAAAAACGGCGCGCCGTTTTTCGCGCGACCTCGTAGGCGGCGATTTCGACGTGGCCGTCTCCAGCCGCGTGCGCCTGGCGCGCAATCTCGCCAACCATCGTTTCCCCGACTGGGCGGCGGACAAGGAACGCGATGCGATCCGCCGCGAGCTGGAGCCTGTTGTCCTTGGCCTTCCCGCTTTCGCCGGGGGCAGGTCTATCGTGGTCTCGGAGCTTGACGACTCCGCTATCGACGGCCTTGTGGAGTCGCATCTGATCAGCGGCGATCTCGCCGATGGCGGCGTTGGAGCCGGGGCCGTTTTCGCCGGCGATGCGCCGAGTGCGGACAATGCGCTTTCCGTGATGTTCAACGAGGAGGACCACATCCGCATCCAGGCCATTCTTCCAGGATTCGATCTGGAGCGCGCGTGGAAGATCGCGGATGATACGGATACGCGGATCGAGGCGTCGGTGCGCTATGCCTTCGACAGCAATCTGGGCTACATCACCTCATGTCCGAGCAACCTCGGTACGGGCCTGCGGGCGAGCGTGATGCTTCACTTGCCGGCGTTGCGTCTCGCCGGTTATTCCGATGCGATATTCCGCGCGTTCGACGCCCTTCACATCGAGATTCGCGGAATGGGCGGCGAAGGATCGGGGATTGTCGGCGACCTTGTGCAACTGTCGAACCAGGGTACGCTCGGTTTCGACGAGCGGCATGTGATCGGCATGATGACGCATGTTGTCGAGGAGACGATCCGCCAGGAGATCAACGCGCGCATCCGCATGATTACCGAGCAGCCGATTGTCGCGGTGGATTTCATCGCGCGTTCGCTCGCGCTGCTGAAGAACGCCCGCACTATGGGTTCCGACGAAGCGCTCGATCTTCTTTCCGCCATGCGTGTCGGGATTGAATGGGAATTGCTTTCCGGGATGGAAAAGAAAACTGTCGATGAACTGGTGCGCGATGTGCAGCCCGCCCATCTTGCGCACCTTTGCGGAATGCCGCTGGACAAGCCGGAAGAACGGGATGCGGCGCGTGCCGCGATGTTGAATGCGCGCTTTTCGCGCGTCAAGGTGCGGGCCTGAAAAACTTGATTCAAGGTGGGTTTCATGAGCGACAACTTCGAAAATTTCACGCCGCGCGCGCTGCGCGCAATCCGGCTCGCCTCGAAAGAGGCCGAGAATTTCAACCATGCGTATGTTGGAACCGAGCACATTCTGCTTGGCCTGGTCGCCTTGGGCGAGGGCGTCGCGGTAGATGTGCTTGAGGGCATGGGCATCGTGCTCGAGGATATCCGCATCGCCGTGGAAAAGGCCGTGGGGCAGGGCGATGGCACTACGCAGACTGTCCGCCGCCTTCCGTACACGCCACGCACCCGCAAGGTCTTTGAACTCGCGAAGACCGAGGCGAAGGAAATGGGCGGCGACATCGTTGGCACCGAGCATCTGCTGCTCGCTCTCATTCGCGAGGGCGAGGGCGTGGCCGCGCGGGTGCTGACATCCCTCGGGCTTGATCTCGACGATCTCCGCGCCAACATCAAGCGCTACCTCGACGAGAATTTCGGCGAGGAGGACATGGGCGAAGAGGAAATCGAGGATGAGGGACTTGGACCGTCCATCCCCGGACTCGACGATGAGGCGCCGATGGACATACCGATGGACGAAGAGATGGATCCGCCGTTGGATGTCGCCGATGACCCGTTGCCAGACGATTCCGCCGCCGGGAAGAAGGACGGTGCAAAGTCCGTAGGCAAGGGCGCTCCGAAGCAGATTCGCACACCGGCGCTGAATGCCTTCGGCCGCGACCTCACCGAGCTCGCGCGCCGCGGCGAACTTGATCCCGTGATCGGACGCAAGAACGAAATCGAGCGCGTGATCCAGATTCTCTGCCGCCGCAGCAAGAACAATGCGGCGCTGCTCGGCGAGGCTGGCGTTGGCAAGACGGCGGTCGTCGAAGGACTCGCACAGGCGATTGTCGCCTGCAATGTGCCCGAGCGCATGCTCGGCAAGCGGGTCGTCGCGCTCGACATCGCGCTAATGGTCGCTGGTACGAAATATCGCGGCCAGTTTGAAGAGCGCATCAAGGCCGTAATGGACGAAACGCGCCGCGTTGGCAATGTGATCCTCTTCATCGACGAACTTCATTCGATTGTCAGCGCGGGCAGCGCCGATGGCGCGCTCGATGCCGCGAACATCATCAAGCCGGCGCTCGCGCGCGGCGAATTGCAGTGCGTCGGCGCCACGACCCTCGCCGAGTATCGCAAGTTCATCGAGAAGGATGCCGCGCTTGAGCGCCGTTTCCAGAGCGTGCGCGTAGAGGAGCCGTCGATCGAAGACGCCATTGAAATCCTCAAGGGCGTGAGCGCACGTTACGCGGCGCACCACAAGGTTTCGTATGAACCCGAAGCGCTAGAGGCCGCGGTTCGTCTCTCCGCCCGCTACCAGCCTGGCCGCTTCCTGCCGGACAAGGCGATCGACGCGATCGACGAGTCTGGCGCGCGCGTCCGTATCCGTTCCAGCGTCCGTCCGCCGGACCTCCGCGAGAACGAGGCGAAACTGCGCGAGATCACGAATCGCAAGGACGATGCGATCCGCGACCAGAATTTCGAGGTCGCGGCCGCGCTGCGCGATGAGGAGCGCCAGGCCAAGGAAGAGCTCGATGCGATTCTCGCCGCGTGGCGCAAGGAAAACAACGAGACCGAGGTGAATGTCACTGCCGACGATGTGGCCGAGACGATCGCGCGCATTTCGGGCGTGCCTGTCGAGCGCATGAGCGAAGGCGAACGCACGCGTTTGCTTGGGATGGAGGACGATCTTGGAGCGCAGGTCGTAGGACAGAAGCCGGCGATCGAAGCGATTACCCGCGCCCTCCGCCGTTCGCGCGCCGGGCTCAAGGATCCGCAGCGCCCGATTGGCTCGTTCATCTTCCTTGGCCCGACCGGCGTGGGCAAGACGCTTCTCGCGAAGAAACTTGCCGAGCGGATGTTCGGCGATGCCAAGGCGCTTATCCAGATCGACATGTCCGAGTATATGGAGAAGTTCAACACCTCGCGACTCGTTGGTTCGCCGCCCGGCTATGTAGGACACGAGGAAGGCGGCCAGCTCACGGAGCGTGTGCGCCGCCGCCCGTATTCCGTGGTGCTTTTCGACGAAGTCGAGAAGGCGCATCCCGATGTCCTCCACACCCTTCTCCAGATCCTGGAGGAAGGGCGTCTCACCGATGGCCAGGGCCGTTGGGTCGATTTCCGCAACACGATTGTGATCCTCACCTCGAACCTGGGCTTCGACTTCTCGCACAACTCGGGCCTTGGCTTTGCCGGCGGTTCGTCTGGCACCCAGGATTTTGAAATCCTCAAGCAACGCTTGATGTCGCAGGCGAAGGAAATATTCAAGCCTGAGTTGCTCAACCGCTTCGACGACGTGATTGTGTTCCGTCAACTCGATCGCGACGATGTGGCCAAGATTCTTTCGATTGAAACGGCGAAGGTCACGGAGCGCCTTGCCGCGAAGGGCGTTTCGCTGGAACTCGCGCCGTCCGCGGTGGATTTCCTTGTCGGCAAGGGCTTCGATCCCGCGCTTGGCGCCCGTCCGTTGCGCCGTGCAGTCGAACGTTTCCTCGAGGATCCGCTTGCGGAGAAGCTTTTGCGCGATGGCCTTTCTGCGAAGATTTCGGTCGAGGCGAGTGGCGATGGACTTGTTTTCAACGCCATGTCCGTTAGTGCCGCCGCCACGCTTGAGACTGACGAAAAGGCTGCGGAACCTGAAACGAAGCCCGTGGCAAGGCGCGCTCGCAAGAGCGCCAAGCATGCGGAGTAGAATGCTTGAGTCCACGACATGCCAAGTGTTGACTGTCAATTTTCTCGCTGATAATCTTTTCCATCATGATGAAAAAGCATCAATTCCCCGCTATTGTTTTCGCAGTGCTGGCGGCCTGTACGCTTTCGGCGCATGCCTTCTCCCTTTTCGGTGGCGATGAAAAGTCCGACGCCATTTCGGCGCTTCGCAAGGCGGACAAGATTCTCGCTCGCGCGGATTCCGCGTACGATGGCGGCAATCCAGACCAGGCGCTCGAGTTGTACCGCAAGGCGCTTGGAATCTACGAAAGGGTCGAGGAAAAATTCCCCGGCATCGAGGATGGCGTCGCGAGCTATCGCATGTTGTACTGCAATGATCAGGTGTCGCAGATTTCTGGCGGGGATGGAATCGATGAGCTGTCGCTCCCGCCACTTGTTCCTCCGTCTTCGTTGTCGATTGACGCTTCCTCGGCCAATCCCGTGGACAATGCCGCGACAGTCGATGCTTTGCCTATGGAGGAATCTGTTGGCGCTGACATCGATGATGTCGAGGTTGCCGCGCTTACCCCAGAGGCGATCGCAACGCTTTTGGCCGAGGCGCGTTTCGCGCTTGATGAAGGCCGTGTCGAAGATGCCGCGACCGCAAGTCTCGACATCCTTCGCGTAGATCCGCAGAATCGTGCGGCTCGTCTCGTCATGGGCATTGTCAGGACACGCCAGCAGCGCCTCGACGAGGCGCGCGTTGCCCTAGAGGATCTTCAGTCCGAAGGCGAGGACGAAGCTGTTCTACTCGCGCTCGCGGCGGTTTACCAGGCAAGCGGACGAAACGACAAGGCACTTGTCGCCCTCGACAAGGCGATACGACTTGATTCCAAGCGTCCGGATCCTTTTATGAACATGGCCTGGCTGATGCTCGGCGATGGCGATACGGAGTCCGCCGATTCCTATTATCGGATCGCGGTCCGCCTTGGCGCACCACGCGACAAGCAGATTGAACGCCGTCTTGGGTACTGATTC
>JAZQOE010000149.1:0-6017 GCA_045627705.1 Kiritimatiellia bacterium
CTCGAATGCGCAGGACATCCGCATCGAGGGGATCATCCTCCGCAATTCGCCGAATTGGCACCTGCCGATCAACAACTGCGACAGGGTAGAAGTCGATGGGCTGTGCTGCATCAGCGGACGCCTCAACAGCGACGGCGTTAACTGCGTCAACTCTCGCGATGTGCATGTTCATGACACCTTCGTCCGCACCCACGATGATTCATACGCGGTGAAGACAACGCGCGAGGGCGCGCCATCGCACGACATCCGTTATGAGCGGTGCGTCACCTGGGACGACTGGGGATATGCGTTCGGCGTGACCTACGAAACGCGCGACAACATCACGAATGTCTCATACCGCGATTGTGACGCGCTCTTTTCGCGCCACTGGGGCATTGGCGTGCATGTCACCGATGGCGGCGCCATCTCCAACATCCTCTTTGAAAACATCACGCTCGAATATCCGCGCACGACGATCACGGGTCGCGAGGGGCGCCTGATCGTGAAGATCGACAACGTGAAGGACTGCTGGTCCACCGACGATCGTACCGGCACGATTCACGGGGTGACAATCCGCAATCTCTCCGTCACCGGCGACCTCGAACCCGCCGTCGAAATCCACGGCAACGATGCCGCCCATGTGGTGCAGGATGTAGTCCTCGAAAACGTGAAGGTAAACGGCGCGCCGCTTTCCAAGTCCGTGATCCGTTGCAACGAGCACGTAAAGGGGTTCGTCGCGTAACATAACAATCGTCAAACCCAAGTTTGAGGACATCGTGCGAAGGGAGCTTCGCATGCTGCTTGGCGCCCCCCTGTCCCTTGTGCGTGTTCAAGACAATGCGGCGCCGAGAACGCAAAGGCCGTAGATCGCGGCGGTTTCGGCGCGGAGGATGAACTGTCCGAGATTCACGGGGGTTGCACCGGCGGCGATAAGCGCGTCTTCCTCGGCGGGCGAGAAGTCGCCTTCGGGACCGGAGATCCAGCCCACTTCCTGCGGCGGGGGCGTCGCCGAGCGGAGGGCGTCAAGCGCCTCGCGCACGGGGCGGGTACCATCGCGCAAGATAGCGGCAAAAAGCGGCGCGCCGTTTTTTCGCAGTTCCGCGATCGCTTCCGCAAGTGACATCGGAGCCATGATTTCAGGCATCCATGCGGAATCGCACTGTCGCACGGTTTCAAGCGCGATGCGCGCCCAGCGACCGGATTTCGAATCGCTGTCGGCGGGATCAGGACGCGCAATCGTGCGTTCCGAAACAACCGGGATGATCCGCGCGGCGCCGAGCTCGACGGCCTTTTCGATAGTCCAGTCCATGCGATGCCCCTTGCTGATGCAAGCGGCAAGCGTGATCGCGCATACGGGACGCGGATGAAAGACTGGTTCGGGATCGACAGGATCGAATGTTATGCCGTCGCGCGAAAGCGCAGCGGCGCGTACGCGGCGCGTATGGCCGCGTCCGTCGAAGAGTTCCACTTCGTCGCCCTGGCGCAGACGGAGCACAGTCTGCAGATGACGCGCTTCGGCGCGGTCAAGCGCGATTGCGCCTGACGCGCCGATACGTTCCGTGTCTATCGGGCAGCGATGCATTTCCGGCAGGTTGGCTACTGCGCCTTCTTGAGGACGTCGCGGCGTTCGAGGAACTTCGACACCTGCTTGGCGCGACGCTGTGTCTCGGGGAAGTTATCGGGGGTGCAGCTCTGAGCGAACTCCTCGAGAATCTTGCGCTGGTGGTGTCCAAGCTTGTCCGGGACCTCGATATCGACTCGCACGTGCAGGTCGCCGTTGCCTCCGCCATTGAGGCTTGGCATGCCCTTGCCGCGAAGGCGGAAGGTCTTGCCGTTTGGAGTGCCGGCGGAAATCTTGAGCTTCGCCACGCCGTCCGGAGTCGGGACTTCGACTTCTCCGCCAAGCGCCGCGACATGCGGGGGCACGGTCACGACGCACGCGAGATCGTCGTCCTGGCGCGTAAACAATTCGTGTTCGCGGACGTGTATCACGACATGCAGGTCGCCGGCGGGACCGCCGCGAAGGCCGCCCTCGCCCTTGCCGGAAAGCCGCAGGCGCGTACCCGTATCGACTCCTGGAGGGATGCGGAGGCTGATTGTACGGCGCGTCTTCACGCGCCCTGTCCCGCGGCATTTCCTGCACGGGTTCTTCACGATCGTGCCTTCGCCGCCGCAAACCGGGCATGGCTGGCTGATCTGGAAGAAACCACCGCCGGAGATCACGCTGCCTCGACCGCCGCACTGGCGGCATGTCTCGCGCGACGAACCGGGCGCCGCGCCAGAGCCGCCGCAATCGGGGCAAGTGTCGGAGACTGGCAGATCAAGGTCGCGATGCGAGCCGAAGATAGCCTCTTCGAGATCGATCTCGAGGTCAAAGCGGAGGTCGTTGCCGCGCTGGGCCGAATTGCGCGGGCGAGAACGGCCGCCGCCGCCGAAGAAATCGCCGAAGCCGCCACCAAAAAGGCTGCCGAGGATATCCTGCAAGTCGGCGCCCTGCGTAAAGTCGCGGCCGAAATCAAAACCGCCGGGTCCGAAGGTAGATTTCATTCCCTCGTGTCCGAACTGGTCGTAGCGCTGGCGCTTTGTAGAATCGCTCAGCACCTCGTAGGCTTCGGAGGCTTCCTTGAATTTTTCCGCCGCTTCCTCGTTGCCGGGATTGCGGTCGGGATGATACTGCATCGCAAGCTTGCGATAGGCCTTCTTGATCTCTTCCGCCGTGGCGGTGCGGGACACGCCCAGCACCTCGTAGTAATCGCGTTTTTCAGCCATGGCTCACCTCACTTCGCGGCTCCGTCGCCGGCGGCGTTTTCGGCCGGCACTTCCGCAGGTTCATCACCGGCCTTCGCGGGTTGTTCGGGCGCCCCGCTGGAAACCACGACCTGCGCCGCGCGCAGCATGTGGCCGTTGAGCATGTAGCCGCGGCGCGTCTGCTCGATAACCACGCCTTCCGGGACATCGGCCGACGGCGCGGAGACAATCGCCTCGTGTATTTGCGGATCGAAAGTCTTGCCCTTTGCGTCGATTGGCTCGAGGCCGGTATTGGCAAGTGTCTTGCGGAGAAGGTCGAAGACCATCACGATGCCTGTGGAGAATGGGTCGTCGGCTTCCGGCTTCTGGCGAAGCGCGAGATCCACGCTGTCAAGCACGGGAAGCAGCGACTCGATGAGATTCTCGTTGGCGCGCTTCACGAGATCCTCTCGTTCGCGGGAAGCGCGGCGGCGGCTGTTTTCAAAATCCGCCATGAGGCGAAGATGGGCGTCCTTGAGAAGGGCGAGATCGGCCTCGAGCTTCGCGGCGCGTTCGGCGTCCGGGTTCGATGCGGGGGTCTCCTCCGGCTTCTCCACTTCAGGCTCCACAGTGGCTTCGGCATCGGATGCCGCATCGTCGGCGGCTTCGGGCTGCGCCTCCTGCGAGCTTTCGCTGGCGGTTGAATC
Organism: Kiritimatiellia bacterium; assembly: GCA_045627705.1. Lineage (GTDB taxonomy): Bacteria > Verrucomicrobiota > Kiritimatiellia > RFP12 > JBMNHG01 > JBMNHG01. The sequence goes on from JAZQOE010000149.1 coordinate 3,414, forward strand.
CTTGGCGGTTTGATCTTTTGGATTTTCCGCGGTTTCCTCGGATTTCTTGTTTTTGTCTTTTCCGAATATCATGGTTGGTTCCTTGTTGTTTCAGTTCCTGATAAAAGACGCGAATAGCGCGCGGAGTTCAGCATCGATGTCGCGCGCGCGGAAGGCATCGATGCGTTTGTTCTGCCGCGCAACGATCGATGCGCGGAGCACTGGGTCATGCAGAACTTCGCACATGGTTTCGGCCACAAGCCGTGGGTCTGGATCCTTGAAAAGCACTCCCGCGCCATCGAGGGTCTCGGCGACTGCACCGGCATCGCGCGCAAGCACAGGCACCCCATGGAGCATCGCCTCCAGCAACGGGGCACAAAAGCCTTCGTGGGTGCTAAGGCAGAGGAAGACGCCCGCCTCATCGTAGCAAGTGTTCAGCGCGGCCTGCGTAACGGGTCCAAAGAAAACGGAATCGCGCAAGCCAAGCTCGCGGGCCTGCGCAAGCAGAAGAGTGTGATATGCCTCCACGCCGGCATGGGATCCGACATGCACGAAGCGCACGGTGGGATCGAGATTCTTCTGCAAGTAGTGGACGGCGACGAGAAGATCCTCGAGCCGCTTGTTTGGAACACAACGCCCGACGAACAGCACATTGTGTCGCCCTTCGCCGAGACGCTGGACCGTCGCGGCATCGCGAGTACCGATTGGGAACTCGTCGAGATTGAAGATGAGCGGCAGTACCTTCACATCCCGATAGCCCATCGCGACAAGTTCGCCGGCGTTGAATGCGCTGTCGGCCAGATTCAACTCCGCCACTCCGGCAAGCTCGGCAGCCTGCCTGCGCCCCGCCGCAAGGTCGTCGTGCAACGCGGGGTTGTAGAGACGAAAGTATTCGGCGGGCGTCACATTGTGATACAGGATCACCTTGCGACACGGCAACGTGGTGAAGAAGCGGTTTATCGGCGTGCCGATCGAAAGGTGTAGTATCGCAACATCGCCAGGGCGTACCGAGGCGCCAATCTCCTGCGGCGTCCTTATCTCGGCACGGACCTGCGGCGCGGCGCGCGGCGCCTCGCATACGATTTCCGACGCGACGCCCCATGAACGAAGGACCTTGCGGATCGCACGCGCCTCGTTGCTGATGGCATCGCCCTGGCGAAACCCGGCGACAAGCTGATGTATGGCGATATCGGACATTACTCAACGACTTCCATGGAAGCACCAACAGCCGCCGGCGCGCCCCAGTAGGAACGACAACCGACGGCCATAAGTGCGGCCAATGCGCAGGCGGCCGTCCTTGCGGCGGTCGTCATAGCCAGCAACGCCTCTACTACTTGTTCTTCTTGTGGCGGGTGGCCTTCATGCGCTTGTTGTACTTGTGCTTGGACATCTTGGCACGGCGCTTCTTCTTGATCGAGCCCACGGCTTTTCTCCTTGAATTGCTTTCTTACTTGGGACTGATGATTGACATTAGGGACGCCACAAGGCGCCCTAGAAGATTACCTTGTTCAGCGGAATCTCGATGATTCCCTGGGCGCCAGCCGCGCGCAGCGGCGGGATGAGATCGCGGACGGCATGTTCCTCGACCACGGATTCCACGGCATGCCAGCCATCGGCGTTCAGGGCGTTGACGGTCGGAGCGTGGAGCGAAGGCAGGAGCGCGACAATCTGCGCAAGCTTGTCCGCAGGCGCGTTGAGCTTGAGCAAAACGCGCGACTCGGCCTGGAGGGCGCCGGTCATGAGCATCGCGATCTGCTCGATCTTCGCGCGCTTCTCCGGATCGCCCCATGCCTTCTTGTTCGCGATAAGGCGGGTTGTCGAGGTGAGGACCGTCGTAAGGATGCGGAGATTGTTCGCGCGAAGCGAGGAACCGGTCTCGGTGAGCTCGACAATCGCATCGACGAGTTCGGGGGCCTTGACTTCCGTCGCACCCCAGGAGAACTCGATCTCGGCGGTGACGCCGTTGGCCTCGAGGAAGCGGCGCGTGAGGCCGACGGCCTCGGTCGCGATGCGCTTGCCCTGAAGATCCTTCACGGAGTTGATCGGGGAATCATTCGGGACTGCGACGACCCAGCGGACGGGATGCGAAGTCGCCTTCGAATAGTTGAGTTCGCAGACCTCGACAACGTCGGAACCATTCTCGTAAATCCAGTCATAGCCAGTGATGCCGGCATCGAGGAGGCCAAGCTCCACATAGCGGGAGATCTCCTGCGGACGGATCAGACGGCACTGGAGCGCAGGGTCGTCGCACGACGGCACATACGAACGGGAGCCGCAATTGAGGATGAAGCCAGCCTTGCGCATGTGTGCGAAGGTGCTTTCCTGTAGGCTTCCCTTTGGCAGACCTAGAACAACGGGTGTCATGTACGCTGCAACCTTAGATTGAATCGATAGTAATGCCCTTTGAAGGACGGACACGAAAGATGGAAATGGTACTGAAAGCCGTCACTGCTATCAAGCAAAAATGGATGGGATCGATACGGCAGGGTGCAACGAGACTTTTATGCAGAGTCAATGAGGTGACGCCCGGTTTTATGCCACACAATCGACCTGCCCCAGGTCTTTGACGAGATGGCAGAAGAACTCCTCCAGGCGGTTTGACTTGTAGAGCGTGCGCAGCGGGAG
>JAZQOE010000150.1:0-9457 GCA_045627705.1 Kiritimatiellia bacterium
CGCGCCGCGATTTGAATTTCCAAATCGCGGCGCGCCGCTTTTTTCTTTAAGTGCCGACATGCCGATAATTTGCTTGTGTCGCAACACTTAAATAGTCTGTCCCTTTAAGAAAAATGCGGTTCGAAGCCCTGGAGAATACTCAACCTCCCGCGATTTCAACCATTGTTTCCAAGGACAAAAAATGTCATACTACACAATGGTCTCTTGGGGTAACTATGCCCTGGATGGACTGCGGGAAAAGTTTGAATGACAAAGAGTCTGAAATCGAAATCGTCTTGCGTCTGCAAGACCGATGGCAACGAGTGGATCGCCTCAACGACGGGCGAACGCCGCTCGGGCATTCTGGTCGGCGCTTGCGGGGGGATGTCCCGATGAGAAGAAAAGACGGCGAACCGCGGCAGAGATGTGTTTTGGTCGGAACCTACCGCCCTGAAAACGCCGGTTGGATCAAGCAGAAGAAGCTCTACAACCTCCCGTTGTCCAATGCCGCCGATCCGGCGATTTACGAGAAATTCACGGCGATAGTCCTCTATGCCGAGAATGCCCCGTCGCTTGCGTATGCGGCGGAGTTCGCGCAGGTCGTTGACAGCGCCTGGCTGAAGGAGAACGGGTGTCCTGCCGCGAAAGCGCCGCACGGCAACCGATATGTCCTTTTTTCGCTGGGAGAAAAGACGAGCGCGGCGAAACAGCTTTCGAATCCCGAAGCCGAAGTCTGTGTTTGCTCCTCGCGTTGGACTGGCAGGATCGACGCAGACTTTTACGGGAAGCCGCTTCCCGCGTGTGGCGGCAAGTCGATTCCGAACATCTTCGAGAACCTCAGACCGTATTTCAGGAAGTGGAAGTCGGCATGCGCGTTCAACCCCGTGCAAGGCGACTTCTTCGGCGTGATGAGGACTGATGGGCACGAGACATTTCCGTTTCCTGCTCCGGAAAAAGGAAAGTTCACGTTTATAGATTTATTTGCAGGAATCGGAGGCATCCGCCTCGGATATCAACTGAATGGGGGGCGTTGCGTGTTTTCGTCCGAATGGGACAAAGACGCGGCCAAGACCTACTACTACAATTTTGGCGAACGTCCCTACGGTGATATCCAGAAGATTGATCCCAAGACGATTCCAGACTTCGATGTATTGTTGGCGGGCTTCCCGTGCCAACCGTTTTCAATCATCGGTGACAAAGAAGGATTCCAGCACGAGACGCAGGGAACACTTTTCTTCAACATTGAGAAGATTCTCTTGGAAAAGAAACCCAAGGCGTTTATGTTGGAGAATGTGCGCAACTTGACGGCACACGATAATGGGCGCACCTTTAAGGTGATTTTGTCGCATTTGCAAGATGCCGGATATGATGTCCATTACAAGGTGTTGAATGCGCTTGACTATGGCGTACCGCAAAAACGCGAACGTATCATCATTTGTGGCTTCCGCAAGAAAGTTGATTTTGAATTTCCGCCGCCGATACCGCCCGAACAGCGGAAGACAGTGGCCGATATTATTGATGCTGATGCCGAAAAGGACAAGACGCTATTTGTTCGTCCAGCCATTCGCAAAAGTCGTCTTGAAAGATTGAAGGACAAGCAGTTTCCGCGTCCGTATATTTCGCATGAGAATGTGGCAGGATCGATAACGCCTCATAACTTTTCGTGTGCGCTTCGCGCGGGAGCATCGGCAAATTATATTCTAATAAACGATGAGAGACGTCCATCAGCTCGTGAAATGTTACGCATACAGGGCTTCCCTGATGAATTCAAGGTTGTTGTCAATTATGGGCAGATCAAACATCAGACAGGCAATAGTGTTGCAGTTCCTGTCATTCGCGCCGTGGCTGAACGAGTCATTGCAAAACTTAAAGAACTGTAAGGAGAAATCGGCATGGGTAAGGCAGAGAATCCAAAACTTCGTGGCGTGAACAAATACAAACCCGACTATCCGCTTGGTATGTTCCCGACAGGATTTGCCATGGAACTTGGAAAGGAACTTATCTATCTTTTGGCGACACGGAATCCGCCAACACTTGAAGGTGCTGACTGGGAGCGGATTTTTGCTCGTTGCATTGGTGCGCAATGGACGCCTTCTAACATTGGCCTTGACGATGTCCAGTTACATCAGATGGCATGGAGTGCCAAAACAGTCAAGAATAAGAATCCGTTCAAGGTGAAGCACATCCGTCTCATTAGCGGTCGCAATTCGCCTGATTACTCGTTTGACATTGAGAATGTTCATACTGAAGACCCCGACGAGTTGGGTGAAATGATCCTTGGCATTTGGAACGCTCGCATAACGGATGTGCGCAAGAAGTTCGACACGACTCGCATGGTAGTTCTCATCAAGGGGGACGATCTTTCGACTGTTTCTGTCTTTGAAGAGGAGGCGTTGAAGTTTCTCCCCGAAGAGTATGAATGGGAATGGAATCAAAAAGGTAATCTCGAAGGCTACCTCAAGGATACTGACGTGAAGAAGTTCACCTGGCAGCCCCATGGTTCCCAGTTCACCATTACGACGAACGTGCCAGAGAATCGTCTCAAACTCCGCATCAGGAGGCCACCGATTCTTGGCCGCGAGGAGGTTTTGACGCAGTTGAAGTTCGACCCATCGTGGATTGAGATTGTGAAGTGAGGGTCGGGAAGATTTCGCGTAAGAGGGAAAATCGGGGTCTGTTCCCCTTCTGCTTGGCGCCGCGATTTGAACTTCCATTTCGTGGCGCGCCGTTTTTTTCGCGTGAAAGATAACCTTGAGGTCGTTCCATGATTCCATTCATCGTTCCTGAAAACCAGCCGATACCGCAATGGCGCCCGACGGAGATTACGCTCACGAGCCAGATCGAACGCGAGAATCCACTCGCGGAGATCGAGGTGGATGTCGATTTCACCTCGGCCGCCGGCACGCATGTGCGCCGTCCCGCCTTCTGGGATGGCGGCGCGACCTGGCGCGTGCGCTTCGCACCGACAGAAACCGGCGAGTGGCGCTGGACGAGCGTTTGCACCGATCAAGACGATGCGGGCCTCAATGGTGTTTCGGGTACGATTACGTGCGTTGAAAACAAGGGCGAGACCCCAATCGACAAGCATGGCTTCATCCGCGTGGGTCCAGACCATCGCCACTTTGAACATGCCGACGGCACGCCGTTTTTCTGGCTCGGCGATACGCATTGGCTCATGCCCGACACCGAGCGAATCGATGAATGCAACCATCCTGCGCACAATGGCGGCGAGTGCCCATTTGGCGGACAGTTCCAGCATCTCGCCGCCGTTCGCCGTGAACAGGGTTTCACCGTTTACCAGCTCTATCCCGAGGTCGGTAGGCCGCACTGGTGGTCGGACGAATCACGCGCGCATCTCGACCCCACGCGCTTCCAGAAGGTCTTCGACCGCGAAATGGACCATCTTGCGAGTCTCGGTTTCGTAATGGCGGTCGGTCTCGGACACTACTCGAATTCAATACATATTCCGAAGGACGTGCTGTGTCGCTGGGCGCGCTACGTTACCGCGCGCTATGGCGCGCATCCCGTCGTATGGATCACTTGCCAGGAGATGAACTGTCCGAGCGTCATGGGCGATGTCCCAAGCAATGACCAGTCGGTCTGGGAGGATGTCGCCAAAGAGATTGATCGCGCGAATGGACACCGTTTCCCGCATTCCGCGCACCAATGGGTAGTCGATCCTGACGTGCGGCCTGTATGGCAAGCGCCATGGCACACATGGTTCGCGCTGCAGGGTGGACACCGTGGCAGCGGTCTCACCCCTCTTTCACGATACCGCGCATATCGCGAATGCGAGCCGATACGGCCTGTCCTTGAGACGGAGGCCATGTATGAAAAGGTCGATTGCGGCGGCGTGGCGGATGAGTCCGATGCGCGCCGCGCCTGCTGGCGGGCCTTTCTCGCCGGTTGCGGCGGCTTCACCTACGGCGGCGCCGGAATCTGGGCGCTGAAGTGGGACGCGGCCGACACCGCATGGAAAACCTACAACTACGAAGTGTCATCATGGTACGAAGGAATGGAGCTTCCCGCCGCGCACCAGATGAAGACGATCCGCGAATTCCTTGAATCCTTCGAGTGGACGGCAATCGAGCCTCGCTTCGACGACCCGGCCTGGAGCCAGTTCGACGACTCGAAGAATACCGTTGTCGCAACAATCGGCGGCAACCGCCGATACCTCGTGTTCTTCCAAGGGCCAAAGCTGCATGGCGAGTTGCGAGGGTTACAGCCAGGTGCGCACTATCGCCTCCGCTGGATCAACACCCGCACATGCAAGCCACATGATGATGGAATGATTTGCAAGGCCTCCCAGGAAGGAACCTTCGCCGTTCCTTCCAAGCCAAACGGCGGCGACTGGTTGCTTGACTTTTCCTTGCAGTAAAATCGGGGTCTGTCCCCGTTTTGACCCCCAATGTCAACCGATGGATTTTACACCGTCATTCGAAAATGTGTGCCAGCAGTTTTTGGTTGGCAGATTAAAATTAAGCTGCAACACTTCTCGTGCAAGGCAAATTCCAGATTCCAGATATTGGTACCGGCTTTGACAAGTTCAAAGCATCAGCGCCAGGATTTGGTGCCACGGCAACGGGGATAATCAATGCATCCCCAGAAGGGAGAGCCGTTTCTATCATGGCACTTCCGCATTGTCTTGCCGCAGTTTGGACACGATGGTGAATTTGGATTTGCGGTAGCGGCTTCCTCTTCCGCCTTGCGCGCGGCAACAAGTTCCGTCAATTTGCCCGTCTTCACCGCTTCCCAGAATTCATCCGCGCGCCGCTCGCTTTCGTAGCGCTTGCGTTCGGAATCGGTGAAGGTCTTGTCGCCCTTGATTTCAGTGTGCTGCAGAGTGTCGATCCAGCCACGAAGCTGGCGCGATACGGCTTCGCACTTCTTTGCCATGACTTCGACATCCGCCGTCTCGGACTCCATGTTTTCAAGGAGGAGCGAGAAGCGCAGCATCGAGCGTGTCTCGCCGGCGGAACCGCGCGCGATGAAGAGGAAATGAATGAGTTCGTTGGTCGTGCCGCGCTCGAAACCCTCGGCGATGTTGTTTGAGATTGAGAGGGCAGAGCGACGAATCTGGTTTACAAGGTCGCCACGATATTTGAAGGCGGGATGGGCGGTAAGGACGAAAATGTCAGCGGCGAGGCGGAGGGCATCATTCCAAACGGGGAGATCTTCAAAATGTTTATATGATGCCATGGGAGATGCCTTTCAATTCCAGATTCCAAATTCCAGATTGGCGTGACGGCGGTGTGCTGATTCCAAATTCCAGATCGATGTAATAATCTGGAATCTGGAATCTGGAATTTTTGAATTAGAAGGTGAGTTCACCCCAGTTCTTCGGGGTAATCTGAAGTTCGAAGACGACGTCGTCGACAAGTCCCGTCTGCTGGTTCGCCCAGTGTGTGCGGAGACGTGTATCATCGCCTGAAGGCGTGCCGTGGGTCGCACCGAAGTCGCCGCGGAGCATCAATTCCGGCTTGGGATCGAGACCGAGCGCTGCAAGCGGGATAGCGGCTTCGACGACATAGCGGTTTCCGAGCGGCTGCACGCGGATCACCGCATCGCGGACGATATCGACATAGTCGGCCACATAGCCCTTGACCACGCCGGAAGTGAATGTGCGGGAGTGTTCCTTGTCATCACAGGCAAACTTATAGAGTACCGCGGTCGCCTCGCCCTGCAGGTTGCCGATCGAAAGGCGGAGGTCGCCCTTCGCCGGCGACATGCGGTCGAACTTGGCGTTTGGATCGGTTCCAAGCTGGAAGTCAACCGTATCGCCGAATGCGTACATCTGCGCGTAGTCAACGGCGCCATTCGCCCACGGCGTAGCGTCGAAGACCTCCCATCCGAGGTAGAGGGTGGAATCGTCGTACGCGGCGGTTGCGCGGACGCGGGAATCGGCGGTCTTCTGGAACTCGACGATGTCGCAGCCCTTGAAGTCGTTGTTGAGATTGCCGCTGAAGTTGATTGCCTGCGCCTTCACGCTCATCTTCTTCGCACCCGAAGCGGCCTGGAGGGCGGCCTCGCGGAGTTCGCGCGCCTTGACGATATCGGCATCGTCGAGAACGATTGTCTCCGTGCCGTCGATGCGCACGGCCTTTTCGATATTCTCGAGGGCGAGGTTCCAGATTGCGTTCTTGCCGGACTGGAGGTAGAGCTTGCCGTCATCGCCTTGCGTGACGGATCCGCCAAAATCCTCGCCGCCGCAACCGCAGGGGAGGTCTGTCATATCCACGCCGGGAACCGGCTTTTCGGGCCAGACCCACTCGAAGACATTGCCGTTGAAGAGTCGGGTGAGGAAGAAGCCGTCGGAAGTAAGCGTGTACCACTCGCCGAGGTTGCCGTTGATCACCCAGAATGAACCGGTGGCGTCCGTCTCAAGCGTGCCGATCGGGCCATACGCGCCGCGGAAGAGGCCGGGGTCGGGCGCTGGCGCATTGTGCGAACCATGGACCTGGAAGAAGGGATTCGGGTATGTCCAGAGAAGTTCGCCGGTAGCGAGATCGAAGCCATGCCACACATAGCCGGCGGGATGGTTCTGGACAAACAGGTTGGCGAGCAGGACCTTGTTTTCGCGGTCTGGAATCGCGCAGCTGTAGTTGTCGCGGTAGCCGGCGGCCATCTCCTTGGGAAGCTCGCGTGCCGTGGCGAAGGAATAAAGCGGCGCGCCGCTTTCGGCAAAGCCTTCGGGCGCGAGAACAACCAGGCGCGACGCGCTCTTGTCGAATGCGTAGAAGGCCATGTCGGGACCAAGGTTCAGCGACCAGCTGTTCGAGCCGGCGAAGCAAAGGACGCCAGGACGCGTCTGTATCTCCTCCTGCTGGCGCTGCCCATCGCCGTTCAAATCGACCCAGAGGTCGGTGAAATGGACCTTCTTGCCACCGTCGTCCGCTTCGCGGTCATTGCGGAATTCGGCGACGAGCCGATAGTCGGCATCGCCAAGGCGCTCGTAAACGAACACCTTGCCCGAACCATAGCGCATCCTGTTGGCGACAAGATAAAGCCTGCCGTTGGAGCCTTCGCGGAATGTCGCGAAAGAGTGGTTTTCGGTATCGAAGGCACCGAGGCAGACGGACTTGCCCGTCGCGGGATCGAGGCGCCACTCGCAACCGACGCCGACCATTACATTCGGATCGCGCGGATTGATCGCGGAACCGCTGGCGCCATAGTGTGTCGGGCCGAAGAAGTCGCGGACGAAAGCGCCGGTCTCGACATTCCAAACGCTGACGCGCTTCGGGTGCGCATAGCGCTCCATCACCCAGAGCTGGCCTTCCTTGTCGATCGCGATGCCGGCGGGATCGATCATGCCGTTTTCGTTCCACTTGCCGACGCGAGGATGGCCGCCGGGGATGCCGTAGCGGCGGAGTTCGGCGCCCGTGGAAGCATCGAAGGCGACGACCTGCATGTCGGGATCGCCGAGCGACGCATAGACGATCTTGCCATCGGGGGAGGTTGTCACGCGGCGGGCGTTCCTAATGTTCGCGATAGTGCTGATCACATCGCCCCGCCCTATTACATGCTCGATAGAGGGATCGAACACGCCGACGCCATCGGAAGTCGCGGCGAAGACATGGTGTTCATCGACGTATTTGAGCGAAGTGACATTGTGCGCTTCCCATGCCGCCTCGTAGGCGCCAGTATCGGCGTTCAGGCGCGCGATGGCGTCGATGTTGCCCATGCGGAAGGCGACATAGAGTTTGCCGCCACCGGCGGCGATGGCACGGAATTGGACAGGGGCCTCGAGTTTGTCGGGGGTGATGTCTGAAATCTTGAGAAGGTGCGATGAGCGTCCCTTCCACGCGGCGTATGCGCCAGTCTTGGCATCGGCGCGCGCGATTGCGTGGCTTTCGCCGGTGCGCCATGTGGAGTGGAGGATGTAAACATAGCCATCGGCTACAGCGATGTGCTCGGGGTCGCCCATGCCGGTCGTATTCTGGAGCGACCAGACGACATTGCCCTCGAAGTCAGTGGCGAGGAGGTGGCGGCCGCCCTCTGCGCCGTTGCAGGCGAGATAGACGCGGTCGTTGTCGGTGGCGACATCGGAAGGAACGCCATGGTCGCCGAGCCAGGTGTCATTGGGCTGTCCCTGCCAAGGAGCAGCGCCACCATAGCTGGCGTAGCCGCGGAAGGAAATCTTCGCGCCGGGATGGGCGATCGCCTTCCAGGTGTAGTTGCCAGCGGGAAGCGGATTGCCGGGAGTGCGGTAAACGGCGTCGGAAAGGCCGTCCCACTTCGCGACATGGCGTCCCTTTTCGCGGTAGTCCCAGTTGAGGAGATGACGTGCGACATGGCCCTGCTCGTCGATGATGTCGAGCGAGATGTACCCATCAAACGGCATGTCGAAGGCGATTTCCTCGAATCCAGGCCACTCGAAGCGACGGATCAGGCCGGTCCAATCGATGACTGGAACGCCATCCTGCATGGAAACCGCGAACTCTCGGCCATCGGCCGTTTTTACCGGTTGTGGCGCGACCTCGGCGCCAGGGGCTAGAAGTTTGGCGACACCCCAATGCTTGAACGCGCGGAAGGTGAAGATGCGGTCGGGAGTGGCGGTGCGTTCGTCGAAGATATCCTTGATGGTGATGCGTCCGTAGCTGCCGGCGGTAAAGTTGGGCTCGACGGTGAAGCGGAAGGCGGAGCCTGCTTCAGGAGCCTTTCCGGAAGCGCTCAGGAGTTTCCATGGAATCGCGATTTCCTGAAGGTACCCCGTGCCATCTTCATCGACATGGAACGCCTGTTTCACGCCCTGCTCCTCGGCGCGTGCGAGAGGCGGAAGATTCTGCTGTCGCCAGCCGTTGCGTTCGCCGGGACTCGACGCCTCGGCCACGGGCGTACCGAGCGAGTCGCGCCAGAACGACCACCAAGTCGCGGTTGCATCGGGTGTGTCGGGGAAGAGGATGAAGCGAACCTGCAGGCAGTCGCCATTGAAACCGTGGCCGCCAACAGTCTCCGTGTTGTTTAGCGGGGTCGGATCGCGCCAGCGCGCGAGCAGATATACGTTGTCCGCATCGTACGCGGCATGCATCCACACCGCATACTGGTCACGAAGATGTTCGAGTTCGCCGCAGGCGAAGACGCCGGCACGAAGATCCCACTCCGCGATATCGCCATCGACTGTTATGCCTCCGGCGGGAGCCGGCAAAACACGCAGTTCGTTGTTTTGGGTTTCAGTCGCAAACGCAAGCGACGCGGCGAAAGCGCACGCAGCCGCGAGAATCTTTGATGGTTTCATGCTTAAAATACAGCAAGTAAAATGCCAAGGCAAAGTTGATCAGGAACAGAATCGGGGTGTATCCCCATCTCTCAAACCGCTGGCCAACTGGATGGGAACCTACATTTTACTAGAGTATTACCATTGTAAGCGGTATGGTTTCTGCTTGTCTATATTATGGCGGAAACAGGTAATCCGCGCGCGAACGAAAGGCGTAGAAATGAAACTGCTTAACGGACTCCTCGACAACGGCGTGCTCCAGCG
>JAZQOE010000151.1:0-7939 GCA_045627705.1 Kiritimatiellia bacterium
TTGGGCAGACAATCCATATCTACGCCCATTCCGGCAGGCTGTGGGTTTCCGACACCGATCGTGCGCGCGCGCTTGTCTTCGATATCGCTTCAGGCGCATCCGCGCCGCTAGCGCAATTCGGCGCGACCGACAAGCCGGGCACGTCCCTTGAAACACTCGACCACCCTGCCGCAATCGCGGCTTATGCCGACCGCGCCGTGGTCTATGATGCCGCGAACCAGCGTCTCGACAAACTCGCGTTCAATCGGTAGGAATAAACTGGGGACACACCCCAAGAAAACCGGGGACACACCTCAATTCCTTCATTTGTCTCCCTTTCATAATGGATTGACAGTCAGAAAGTTAGTCGTCATCATTTTGGTAGCGCAACCGCGTCCGAGTTTCTGACTTTGCGTGCCGTTCCGATTCCCGCCAGTTCCACGCAGCGGATTCCATAAACCCCTCTTTTCGGGGTCTGTCCCCGTTTCGCCGATTGCAATGCCGACTTCGTGAATCCATCGCTTCCCAGTGCCCAGCCGTTGTTGAAATTCCTCACCTCGCACCTCAGCAACTCGAACAGCGTTAGCATCTTACCTTCTTTGATCTTCTGCTCGACCGCCCCGTAGGCATACGCGATGAGGGAGATCAACCCTTCGCGGCTTCGTCGCCGTGCAAGGCCGCGCCAAGGCCTGTCCATTGATACTCGCCGGGATTTGCGAATATTTTGGCGCGGATTGGATTCAGGTCGATGTACGCGCCGACAACCGGCAGCATGCGGCTGCCGCGCTCGATGAGGATGCTCTTGAAGCGTTGGCCCCATGGCGAGCAGGTGTATTCCCGCACACGGTTGACGATATGATATAAAACTATTGGGGGAAAGATAAAAACGGCAGGGTGCCCTAGCGCCTGCTGAATTCGCAGCCGCAGTATGATTGACGGTATAGGCCGTATTTGCGAGTTAGCTCGATGCTGTGCAGGAAGCCATTGCTCTTTTTGAAATCGACAGGCAGAAAATGCTCGGCGTCGAGCGACATGCCGACTTCGAAAATCACGGCGGATTTCTTGTGCGGACTTACAGTGAGGGATGTCGTGAAAGCATCGAAGCCATTCGCTGCGGCATAGTCTCTTGCGCGCGCAAGATTGAAGCCAAAGCAACGCCTGCAGCGCTCGCCTCCCTCTGGAGCACTTTCGAAACCTGCGACCGCCTTCAGCCAATCCGAATGCGGCGGTTCGTCGATTACAAGCGGCAGGTTTAGAATCGACGCGAGTTTCTTGACATTTTCAAGTCGCAACAGTCGCTCTTCTTCAGGAAAGATATTCGCGTTCGAGAAGAATAGCGTGACCTCGATTCCCTGCTCCTGGAGAACGCCAATGCAATGGGTGGCGCAAGGCCCACAACACACGTGCAACAGAACACGCTTTGGAGAACTGCCGTTTTTGAGTGTCGGGAATTCGTGCCGCTTCATGATGGTGTCCGGTTCCGCCGCATCCCGCGATGGAAGCGGAATCAGTTCACCGTGACAAGCTTGTACTGGCGGGTGCCAATGCCCAGCTTGGTTGCATGGTCGAGCTGGAGCGTCCAATCGGTAAGCGGCGCGACTTTGCCGAAGTTGTCGCGGCCCTTGACCTCGCTGTCGCCAAGCGCGCTGTTCGCCAGTGCGGGCATGGCGTTCACGGCGTCCGCGCAGGCCTGGTCGAGCGCGACGGGGTCGAACGAGGCGAAGAAACCTACGTCCGGAACCACGGCCGCATCGTTTTCGCAGTGGCAGTCGCAGTTGGGCGAGACATCCATTACGATGTTGATGTGGAAGTTCGGACGGTCCTGCACGACGGCCTTCGCGTATTCCGCCATCTTCTTGTCGAGCATGCCCGCGGCCTGTCCGCCTCCGACCGGCGAAATCGCATCCACGGGGCAGACGCCGATGCAGCGCCCGCACCCCATGCACTTCGCGGCGTCGATTGTGCATTTGCGTCCCTTGACCACTGGCGCGTCATGTGCGCAAATCTTCACGCAGTTTCCGCAACCGATGCAGAGGTCGCGGTTCACCCCTGTCTTCCCATCGTGGTGCTGCGCCATCTTTCCGGCGCGTGAACCGCATCCCATGCCGAGGTTCTTGATGGCGCCGCCGAAGCCGCACATCTCGTGGCCTTTGAAGTGGTTGAGCGAAATCACGATGTCGGCGTCCATGACGGCGCGGCCGATACGCGCTTCCTTCAGGAGTTCGCCGCCCTGGATCGGCACGGCAACGTCGTCGGTGCCGCGGAGTCCATCGGCGATAAGCAGCGGACAGCCAACGGTGTATGGCACAAAGCCGTTGAGCCATGCGGTCTCAAGGTGTTCGAGGGCATCCTTGCGCGAGCCGACATAGAGGGTGTTGCAGTCTGTGAGGAATGGTTTGCCGCCGAGCGACTTGACCTTATCGACGACGGTGCGCGCGAAGTTCGGACGGAGGAAGGCGAGGTTGCCGCGTTCCCCGAAATGGATCTTGATCGCGACGAATTTGTTCTCGAAGTCGATCTTGGCGATTCCCGCCTTGTCGATAAGATTGTCGAGTTTTCCTGCGAGACCATTTCCAAAGGCCTTCGTGCGCATCGATGTGAAATAGACTGTTGACTGCTTCATGGGATTGTTTCCACTTGATACTGGGGATGGTGACATTGTGCGCCTACACCCTGAACAGGGCGCCGAGCTTCTTTCCGAGCATTATGCTGCTGCCGACGATCGTGACGGCGAGGAAACCCATCGCCCATACGCCGAGGGCGGCGGCGAGATAGCGCCCTACGCCGATGAGCTGGAAGAGTTCGTAGATTGTCTTGGTCACGGGATAGAAGGCTTCCTTCTGCGCAAGGATAAGGCTGTCGGAAACCTCGAGCATGCTGAATGCGAATGAGAGCAGGACTCCCGCGATCAGGTTCGCGGCGATGAGCGGAAGCGTCACACGGCGAAGCGAGCGAAGCGGCGAGGCGCCGAGATTCGCCGCCGCCTCTTCGAGCGCCACTGACGTCTGCTGCAGCCCAGCGCTCGCAGCGCGCACCATGTACGGCAGACGCCGCACGGCATACGCGACAACGAGGAACAGCGTGGGATTTTCGTGGACGTCGAGAAGGTTTCTGACAGAGGCCGGCATGCCGGCGAGGAGGTCGTGGTTCACGAACCATTGGCTGATGGAGAGGAATCCGAAGGCCATCACGAGGCCTGGAACGGCGAGAGGCACCATCGAAAGTGCGTCGAGCGCACCGCGCGCGGCGATCCGCGAGCGGACCGTGACCCATGCGATGCCCACGCCCATGGCGATGTTGACGACCACCGCAAGGGCGGAGAACACAAGGCTGTTCTTCACGCCGGCGATTGTCATGCCATGGCTGAGCGCGGCGGTGTAGTTGCCTCCGGTGAACTGCGCGGGGAGGATTGTGCCGTACCACGAGCCAGGCGAGCTGAAACTGATGAGGACTACTCCAAGGTGGGGCATGAGCGCGAGGATGGTGACGAGCAGGAAGGGCAGCATCGCGACGAACGATCGCCAGCCGGTGAGCGTCTTCTCGACATGCGCGGTGGTGGCGCGCGTCTGCATGGCGTGGGCGCGCCCGCCAAAGAGCGTGCGGGTGAGCACGTAGAGCAGCACGCTTGCCGTGAGTACTACCGTGACGAGCGCGTAGGGGAAGGGGCTTGAGCTGATTTCCTTTAGCTCGTCGTAAACCTGCACCGCGGCGCAGCGGTTGAAGCCCAGCATCATCGGCGTGCCGAGTTCGGTGAAGCTCGCGATGAAGACGAGCGTGCCGCCGGCGAAAAGCCCTGGTGCGATGAGCGGGAGGGTGATGCGGCGGAAAGTGCGCCAGCCGTGGCAGCCGAGATTCGCGGCGGCCTCTTCCATCGCGGGGTCGATGTTCGCGAGCGCGGCGGAAACATTGAGATAGAGGATCGGGTAGAACGAAAGTGCCTGGAGGATCACGACCCCGGCATAGCGCGACGATCCAAGCCAGTCGATTGGCCCGAGACCGAGCAGGGCGTTGAGCGCGCCGTAGGGCCCGAGCATCTGCATGAATCCGATTGCGCCAACGAACGGCGGCAGGATCATAGGCACGAGGATGAGCGCGCTGAATGCCCCGCGGCCCACGAACTTGTAGCGATGGGCGATTGTCGCGAGCGGGATGGAGAGGCAGGATGCCAGGAAAGTGGAGCCAAGCGCGATGAACAGGCTGTTGCGGAGGCCTTCGGCGTAGATAGGGTTCTTGAATACGCCCGCGATGTACTGCAGGGTAAAGTGACCTTCAAAGCGGAATCCGCCAGAGACGACATCGAGGATGGGCCAGAGGCACAATGCGCCAAGGATCGTCGCGAACACGCAGAAGAGAATCCAGGCTGTCCTGTTGCGAAGCATTATCGGCTCCTAGACGATTCTATTCGATGCCGTTGTCACTCGGCTGGTGTCTCGGGCGCTTCGGCCTTCTTCTGCTGGCTGGGGCGCGGGCGATCGAAGGTGCGCTGGGCGCGGCGTTCAGCCTGCTTCATCACGCGGTTCATCGTTTCGGGATCGAGTTCGCGCATGCGCTTGTCGATTTCGCGGAGACGTGCCGTGGCGGCATCGACATCGGCCTTCAGCGCCTGAATCTCGGGGGCGGCTTCAGCAAGCTTGCGATATTCTTCGCGGAGTTCCTTGACCTTCTCTTCCAGATCCTGGATTTCCTTGAGTTTGGCGTTGAGTTCGGGATTGTCCTTTTCCGCCTCCGAACGCGCCTTCATCATCTTCTGGCTCGATTCGCGGAGAGCCGTGAGCATTTCCTTGCGCTCGTTGCGGAGCGCGGCAAGTTCCTGGTCCTTCGTGGGGGCTTGCTCCGCGGGAGCTTCGACTGCGGATTCGACTGCGGATTCATCGGGTGTCGCGGCGGGTTCTTCGGCAAATGCCGGCAGCGACGCAAGCAGTGCCGCTGCCGCAAGGAGAGAAGTAGAAGTTTTCATGTCGGTCATGGTAGCACTTGGGATGGCTTTTAGGTAGAAAAATGCAGTGTCCCTAGATATCCACCTTGATGATCTTGCGGATCATGAGGGCGCCCACTGTCATCAGGAGCACTACGCCCGCGATGCAGAGCATCCCGTTGAAGGAGCGGAGGAATGGGAGCGTGGAACCTGGACGGAGGACAATCATCGCCGTGAGCACTACGACCGGCATCGATCCGACGATGATTCCCTGGAGTCTGCCCTGCGCGGTGAGCGACTGGACGCGCTGCTCGATGCGGATTCGCTCGCGGATTGTCGCCGCGATGGTGTCGAATATCTCCGTGAGGTTGCCGCCTGTCTTGCGCGCGATGTCGATCGAGGTGCAGACGAGATCCATGTCTTCGCTTTCGATTCGCTTCGCGAGATTCTGCAGCGCCTCGGTGAGGTTTACGCCGACGCGGGTCTGCTGCAGTGTCGCATCGAATTCCTGCGAGATGGGGTTTTCGCCATTTGCGGCCACGGCTTCGATCGCCTGGGCGATGCTGAAGCCCGCCTTGAGCGCGTTGCTCATCTGCGAAAGCGCTTCTACAAGCTGGGCGTTGAAGCGCTGGCGCCTCCGCGCCCGCAACACGGCGATCAGTTTTCGCGGAGCCTGCAGCGCGACTGCGGCGACGACTGCGCCGAGCGCTAGGCCGATGATGGTTTGCGTCATCGAGGCAACGCTGAAGAAAGGAAGCGCGACAAGCAGGAAGCCGGCGGCGGCGCATGCCCAGCCGGCCTCGGCGATTCGATTCGCGGGGATGAAGAGGAAGAGGTCTTCAAGCTGGCGCGATGTCTCGTCGGAATGCGAGTGGTTGTAGGCGTCGGCGCCTTCGCGGAGCGCAAGCGCGAGGATCGTCGTTAGGCTCGCCACGCAAACGCCGGCCGCAAGTCCGATGGCGAGGCGCATGATCAAACCGGTACTCATCTGTTGAAGCCTCCGTTGGAACCGGATGCCGGGGAAGCGTTGCCTTCGGGCGGCTGGAAGATCGCGGGGTCGAGGTGGATCCCGCGTGGCGCGAGATCCTCGAAGAAGGTCGGGACGGAGCCAGTCGCGCGGAAGTAACCCTTGACCTTGCCGTTTTCGTCAAGGCCGGTCTGCTTGAAGTTGAATATGTCCTGCATGACGATCTGCGAGCCTTCGAGACCTACGACTTCGCTGATGTTCGCGATTCGGCGCCCGCCGTCGCTGTAGCGGGATTCGTGGACGATGATGTCGATCGCCGAACCGATCTGTTCGCGGATCGCGCGTGATGGAAGGTCCATGCCGGACATCATCACCATCGTTTCGAGACGCGAGACCACGTCGCGCGGCGCGTTCGCGTGGACCGTTGTGAGCGATCCGTCATGGCCGGTATTCATCGCCTGGAGCATGTCGAGCGATTCGCCGCCACGGCATTCGCCGACGATGATGCGGTCGGGGCGCATTCGCAGCGCGTTGCGCACGAGGTCGCGGATCGTGATGGCGCCGCGACCCTCCATGTTCGGCGGACGCGCCTCGAGGCGCACGAGGTGCGGCTGGACTAGGCGCAGTTCGGCCGCGTCTTCGATCGTGACGATGCGTTCGTTTTCCGGGATGTAGCAGGAAAGGACGTTGAGCAGTGTCGTCTTGCCGGAGCCAGTACCGCCCGAAACGACTATGTTCTTGCGCATCTTCACGCACACTTCGAGAAATTCCGCGATCTTCGGGGTGAGTGTGCCGAAGCGGATGAGGTCCGTATCGTGGAGCGGTTTCTTCGAGAATTTTCGGATCGTGATGCACGGGCCTACAAGCGACAGGGGCGCGATTACCGCGTTCACGCGCGAGCCATCGGCGAGGCGGGCATCGACATACGGCTGGCTTTCGTCGATGCGGCGTCCGAGCGGGGCGACGATTCGCTCGATGATGGCGAGCACCGATGCATCGTCCATGAAGTCGCTGTCTGAAAGCTCGAGTTTGCCGCGCCGTTCGACATACACCTGGTGGGGGCCATTGACCATGATTTCGGTAACCGACTCGTCGGCAAGCAAGTCTTCGAGCGGGCCGAGGCGAAGCGCCTCGTTGTAAACGTCGCGGGCGAGACGGTCGGGATCGAAGCCGACGGGAAGCTTGTCGCGTACATCCGCCACGATCGAGTCGATTGTCTCACGCGCGCGGCGCTGGAGTTCTTCGCCGCTTACGCGCTCGGCCGTCATGCGCTTGATGTCCAGGCGCTGGACTAGCTCGCGGTGGATTTGGTCGCGGATATCGCGGGCGATTGACGAGGCCGAAGGAACGCCTGGTTCCGTCTTCGCCTCTGTTTCACATTGTGGAACCGTGGCTGGTTCGGCCTTTGGTTCAGGCGCGGGCTGGGGTGGGGGAGGCGGCGGTGTCGGCTGCTCGACGGTTTGTGGCGGGGGAGGCGCCTCGCGCTTTGCCGTGTCGAAGCGCCGCGTTCGGGCTTTCGATGCAGCCCCTTCAAAAGCTCCAGCCCCTGCGGCACGGAAAGACCACCGACCGCCGCGATCCGCTCCGGGAACGAAGCTGCCGCGCCGCCGGAAACCGTTCCGCTGCCGCTGAGGGCGCTCACCTCCAGCGCCGGGTCCATCTGTGCGATGCTCTCGGCGCAGTTCGCCGCGCTTTCCGGCGGGAAGCCGGCCAGAAGCACCTCCGTCACCGCATCGTCGGGATACTGCGCCTCGCAGAGCTGAAGGATGCTGCTGACGATCCGCGCCGCGCCGACGCCGAAGGCAAGGCTGTCCGGTGCGTCGCTCATGCGGTTCGCGGCGGAATAGGCGTATTCCCCGCGCACAAAGAGCAGACTGTTCAGGCTCCCGCCCTCGAATATCTGCACGACGGCGGTCTTCCCGCGCAGCTCGTTCAGGCAGCGCAGGACACGGACGGAGCAGCCCAGCGAGCTATCCGCCGCAAGGAGCTTCACGCCCGCAGATCGAAAAACGCCGACGATCTCCCGCAGATCAGGCTGCTCCCCCGCCGCGACCAGATAGCGCGTCAGCCGCTTCCCC
>JAZQOE010000152.1:0-2199 GCA_045627705.1 Kiritimatiellia bacterium
CCCATGTCCCCTTCCCCGCAGCCATTCCGCTTTCTGCCCGCGACACTCGCGGACGCCGTGCAACGACTCGGGATCCGCGTGCGGCGGCCAGTGCGCGGACGCGGCGAAGGACTCCATCGTTCCCCTGATTTCGGCGCATCGGTCGAATTCGCGGAATACCGTGCTTACGTTCCCGGCGATCCTCCAAACCGCATTGATTGGTCAGTTTACGCCCGCACGGACAAGCATCTGATCCGTCGATCTGTCGAGGAGACAAGCCTCCGCGCCTTCATCCTGCTGGATGCATCGGAAAGCATGTCGTTTCGCCAGGACGGCCCGATGACGAAGTTCGACTACGCTCGATACCTCGCCGCGGGTCTCGCATACGCGCTTGTCCAGCAAGGCGACTCCGCCGCTCTCGCCACATTCGGCGGCAAGAGTCCGCAGTCATTCCCTCCCGCTGCATCGATCGCGGGATTGCGTCCAATGCTTTCGGAACTGGAAGCACTTTCCGCGTCGGGACGCGCCGACATCGGCGCCGCGATCGCATCTTCCGCGGAATCGCTTCCATCGCGCTCGCTCGTCGTCGTGATCTCCGACTTCCTGCAGGATGCAAAGTCCATCGCGCGCGGTCTGCGGCGTCTCGATCACGACAACCACAACATCATCCTTCTCCAGGTGTGCGACCCCGCGGAGCGCAGGATTTCATTCCACGGCATAACAGACCTCCGCGAGATGGAAACCGGCAGGCGTCTTGTTGTCGACGCCGATGAAGTGGCCCGCGCATACGCCGACGCCGCCGACGCCCATCTCGAGGCGCTACGCCGCGCGGCGTCAGACTGCATGGGCGAACACTACCTGATCGACACCCGCGAATCCGTTGCCGACGCACTCCGGAGAGTCGGCGGAGGCGCGCAATGAACCTGGTATTCCAGTCGCCCGCTCTCCTTTGGACGCTCCCCATCGCGGCAGCGCCAATCCTCTTCCACCTCTTCTTCCGCGTCCGCGCGCGCAAGCGTACGTTCCCCGCCCTGCTTTTCTTCCTGGCCGCGAATCCGCGCATGGGAGCGCGTCGCAAACTTCGCGAATGGCTTACCCTCGCACTCCGCTGCCTTGCACTGCTATGCGCCTCCTTCGCGCTTTCGCGCCCCATGCTGCGCGGCACCGGGAGCGCTTCTCCGAACCTGCTCGTGCTAGTCGATAATTCGGCATCCATGGCTGCAAAGTCGCCAACTGGCGAATCGCGTCTCACCCGCGCGATTTCTGGAGCAGCCGCACTTCTCACCGATCAATCCATTCATGCCGCCGCGATAGCAACAACTGTTCGCGACCCCGCAACGTCATTCCCCGATTCCCTCGAAGCCGACACCGCGCAAATTCGCGCCGCGCTTGAAACGCTTTCGCCGACGGATGCCTCGGGCAATCCCGCAAATGCATTGGCCCGCCTTGGCGATGCCGCTGGCAAGGCCACTTCGCATCCATGCGAGGCGCATATCTTCACCGACCTGCAATCCGCCGACTGGCTCCGCACTGGAGACACCCCGCCCGCGCTTCCCATCGGCACGGAAGTCTTCATCCACGACGTCGCGCACGAAGGCGACCGCGCGGGCACCGTAGCCATCGCCGCAATCACCCCGCCATCGCGCAACCCTGTCGCCGGGCGCCCGTGGACATCGCAGATCGAACTCGTCAACACCGCCCCACGCGCAGCCGATGTAACGCTCGACTCCGCCATCGCGGATTCCACTCCAACCCGACAGACAGTCACGGTTCCCGCAAAGTCGCGGAAGTCTGTCGCGGCGCAATTCAGCGGCGGCCCAGCAGGTATCGCCCGTGCGCACATCGCGCTTGGCGGACAAGCCGCGGCGCCCACAAGCGAAGCGTGGTTCGCCATTGACGTCGTTCCGACAACCACCGCATGGCTTGCTGGCGCCGCACGCCGCCACGGCCTGCCCGCGCCCGCGCTTTCGCCCGATGGGCCTGGCGCGCTTACTGGGTTGGCGACAAAGGATCTCGCCGAATCAGAACTTTCCTCGATACTCACTGGCGACGCCGCGCCATCGGTTGTCGCCATGATGCCATATCAACTCTCCGCAAACTCGCGCGACGCACAGTCATGGCTCGCACGCGGTGGCACGATCATCGTCGCGCCGGAACCGGACGCAGAAGCGCCATCGCCACTTTCGCTTGACGAATTCGGGCTCTCCTTCCTGCCCGCGG
>JAZQOE010000153.1:0-10569 GCA_045627705.1 Kiritimatiellia bacterium
GTGGGGGGATCGACGGGTTCCTTGAGGCCGAGACGATCCATGATTGTCTGCGTTATGTCGAGAGAAGGGTCGTAATAGACGACGCTGGCGGGCGAGTTCGCCTTGTCGCCTGTCGGTGCTTCGGCGATAAAGGTGTAGCCGTTTTCCTTGGCGAAAGTGGCGACTGCGCCCTGTAGTTCGACGTAAGTGCGCTTCAGCATGCGCGCCTGGTTGTCGGCAAGTTGCTTCTGCATGTCGCGCATCGCGTCGCCGTAGTTCCGCTCGGCCTCGATCGCGGCCGAGCGCTTTTGCATGGCCTCTTCTTCAAGACGCTGGCGGGCCTTTTCGCTAAGGGCGACGTTCTTTGCCTCGTTGGCGGCAAGTTCAAAAGCCTTGGCAGCAGTTTCTACCTGGGCGCGGAGCGCATCGCGGCGTTCGCCGAATTCCTTGGCTGTTTCCTCGAGGAGCTTGCGGTCGGATTCGGTATTGGGGTGGCACTTGACGAGCTTCTCCATATCGACGACGCCGATCTTGAGATCTGCGGCGCGGGCGGAGAGGGCGAGACAGACGATGGCGGCGACTAGGGCAGTGACGATTGCGCGTGTTTTCATTTGATTATTCCTTGTCATTGTTTTCAGAAACTGGGAGGGTGCCGAGGGCCTTGAATGCCTCGTAGTAGCGGCGTCCGAAAATCTTCACGCTCTTGGCGTCGAAGTGGACGCGGTCGGGATTCGGTGTGAGGTCGGCTGACGAGACGAACGCGGCGGGCTGCTGTTCCTCTGCTACCTTGCGATGCGCTTCTGTCACCTTGATGTTGCCGGGGCGCGTAGGACGCTCGTCCCAGCGGGCGAGTTCGCCGATGACAACGGGCACCTGCGGCGCATCGAGTTTCTCGCGGAGGGCCTTAACATGGGCGGTGAGCAGGTCGTAATACTTATCGGCGTTTTTGGAGGTGTCGCTTTCTCCCTGATGGAAGAGAATGGCGGTCCATGTGCCCTGTCCGGCAACGGTGTCGATGCGCTTCATGGCATCGTCGAACGGATAGGTCTGGGTCGAGTTGCAGAACTTGCCGGGGAGCCATTCGGTGAGGCTGGAGCCACCGCAGGCGACCGGGACGAGGCCGACGACGCAATCTGGATGGTCGGCGGCAAGACGCTCTGCGAAGGGACGCGCTAGACCTGCGCCCGCGGCGCGCTTGTCGAAGTGGACCGGATCCTTTGCGACGACCCAGTGCATGTTCTTGTCGAGCATCAGGACTCGTGGGTTGAGGGTCTTGTTCTCATCGGTGATAGCGCCGCGTCCTGCCATGTTCGATTGACCCGTGAGGAGGATGAGCAGGAATTTGTCGGGGGAGGGGAGTTCGACTCCTTCGCCGGCAGTGGCGACCAGCGCCTCGACCTGGGCGGGAGCTTCGGCATCTGGCGTTTCTATGACAGCGCCGTCACGCTCCATGACTTCGCCAGGCTTCGGCGCCTGTGCGAAAGCGAAGGATGCGGCGATAAATGAAGTTGCGATTGCTATGAATGCGGAAAGTTTCATTGCGGTGAGTATATCAAAAAATACTGGTGGCGATAGTCTTGATCAGTGCTCTGGCATGATGTCCAGCCAGCCGGTTGGGGATGTGGCGATGGCATCCTCGGCCTTCGCTCCGGGCTTCAGCCAATCGCGAAGGCTGGCGCACATGGCTTCTGGCATGAGTTGCGAGTTGTCTAGGTCATCGAGCGGCCACCAGAGAAATTCGATCCAGCCTTCGGCGCTGTCTGGCTTCGAAGCAGGATCGAGTCCATCGACTGTCATCTCGAAAACGGAGAAGACTTCCGCATGCCATTCGCCCTTTTGGACGAAGGTGTTTTCGGCGAAGCCGAGAAAGCGGCCGACCTCCGCCTTTTTGCCCATCTCCTCCAGGACTTCGCGGGCGAGGGCGTGCGCCGCGGTTTCTCGAAATTCCACGTGTCCGCCGGGGAGGGAGGTAAGTGGCGAGTTACGCGCCTTGCATAGCAGTATCTTGCCATCGCGCACGTACGCGCCGCGCACGATGACTTCTACCACGCCAGGGCGCTCGCCTGGGGGAAGGACGTATCCGCTTTCTTCGGTTGCCATTTGCGGTGACTCCGTGTTAGCGGACGATTGTCACGACCTGGCCTGTCTTTTCGGACTCGGCCATCGCGCGGATCACCCGCAGCGGTTCGATGACGTTTTCGATTTCGTATTTCGGCGCATCGGGCTCGCGGCGGATCGCCTTCACGAAGCCTTCCCAGTCGTAGCCGCCGCTGCGCGAAGTCGTCTGCGCTGTCGCGGTGATCTTGCGCTGGAGGTTGTCGGCGGGGCCTTCAGACTGGACTGCGACGAGTTCGCTGGACACGCCTGGTGTGCGGACGGGCCCGACATTGCGGAAGACCGTGCCGTTGTCGAAGTTCAGTTCGAGGCTGTTGCGGTAGTGATCGCCATCGCGCACGCAGAAGGTGTCGAAGATGTTCGCGATCGCGCCGGACTCGAACTCGATGGAGAGCTGGGCATTATCGGCCGTCGGGCGCTCGGTGAAGATGCGGGTCGAGAAGACGCACACGCGCTTCACGCGGCCCATCAGTCGAACGAGGTCGTTGATGAGGTAGATGCCTAGACGGAAGATCGGCGGCGCGGGGCATAGGTCGGGGTTGTCGTACCATGAGCCATCTGGCTTTTCCGCGTAGCGCGCGTATGTTTCGGCGCGGGCGGCGATCGGACGGCCGAGGCCGAGTTCCTTCTGCCACTTGATAATCTGGTCGAGGTCGGGGGAGATGCCGGGATTCGGCGAGTTCAGGTGGATCACTCGGCCGAGTTCGTCGGCCTCCTTGAGAATAGCGGTGCCTGCTTCGGGATCAAGTTCGAATGGCTTGGTCGTCATCACGTCCTTGCCGGCGCGGATGATCTTGCGGAGAAGGTCTGCGCGATGGACTGGGCCAGTATAAAGTCCGACGGTCTGGACTTCGGGATCGGCGAGGACATCGTCGAGCGAGGTGTAGATCTTCAGCCCGCCGCCGTACTTGGCGTTGAGGGCTTCGGCCTTTGGACGGTCAAGATCGCAAAGCCCGGTGAGCTTGATGAAGTTCTTGCCTTCGCCTTCCATGAGCTGGGCGACGATGTGGCGGCCGAAATTCAAACCGACAAGCACGATCGAGGGGCGCTTGTCACAGCAGCAGCAATTCGACATGGGTGAATCCTTTCGTAAGTGGTTCCAATTCTACCATTGCGTTCCGCAAAAGCAAACCGCATTGCGCATGGCCTAGTGCGTTTTGGAGATTTCGATGTCGTCCAGACGAAGATTTTCGCAGTGGACGCACTTGATTGGTTCGGGGTCGGCGCTTTCGAGCGTTACGCCGCGGAGCGTCATGTCGCGCACCGGGGTGAGCGCCGTGCCTTCGAAAAGGACTCCGCGTCCGCCCTTGAACCTGCAGTTCGAGAATGTCATGCCGCCGATGCGCGGGAGGGTGAGATTCTCGCAGACACTCACGACAACTGGGTAGCCCTTGCTGTCGATCGAGATGTTGTCGAACGAGATGTCCGACACGTCGAGCGGGCCATCGTCCTTGAAGCACGAAGGCACGTAGTGGCGCGGGTTCTGGGTCGCGACGCCGTTGCCGCGGCAGGTGATGCGGATGTTGGAGAAGCGGGCATGGCGGATTATGCCGTCGCCCGGGCATCCGATTCTTACGCCCTGACACCAGCTGTCCAATACGCAATTCGAGACAACGACATTTTCGCAGGGCGCAGTCTTGTCTTCACCCGTGCGGCAGAAGCCAAGGTTGCGGAGCACGATGCAATCGTCGCCAGTCTTGAAATAGCTGTCGCCGACAACAACGTCGCGGCATGCGTCGAAGTCGATGCCGTCGTTGTTGATCATCCGCTGGTCGCCGAAGACGCGCACGCCATGGACGAAGATCTGCTCGCAGCAGATCAGCCAGAATGTCCAGCAGGCCGAATCGGCGAATGCGGCATCGGTAAAGCGCACGTGCCTGCAGTTGTACATCATCACGAGGCGCGGACGCGGGGTGGGGGGCTTGTGGTAGAAGCATCCTCCGAAGTCGGCGGATTTGGTGTCGTAGAAGGCCGGGCCTGCGCCGTTGATCTCGCCGGAACCTGTGATCGCGATGTCCTCGGCATCGGTTGCGCGGACGAGGCATTGCGTGCAACCCTCTGTTGTAGTCGGTAGGAACTCGAGTCCCGGCGCAGCGAAGGATTGGTAGTCGGCGATATCCCGGCTGCCCTGAAGCCTGCATCCAGGCGCGAGGTGGAGCTCGACGTGGCTTTTCAGTTCGATTGTGCCGGTGAGATATTCGCCGGGCGGACAAACCACGCGGCCGCCTCCCGCCTCTGTCGCGGCGTCAATCGCGCGCTGTATGGAAGCGGTGCAGAGTGTCTTGCCATCTGCGATTGCGCCAAAATCGAGAATCGAATAATCCATCATAGTTCAACTCCTTTCATTGCAGGCCAGCCCGCATCGTAGCCATGTTTAACGCATTCGATGCGGCTTACGGTGTCGGCGAAATCAACAAGCGATCGCGGCGCGCCGCGTCCCGTAACCACGAGGATTGTGTTTTCCTTCGCGGTACGTAGCGCTTCAAGTGCATCAGTATCCCGAAGAAGTCCAAGACCGATCGCGCCGCAAAGTTCATCCAGCACTACCATGTCGTAGATGCCGGAAGCGATCTTTTCCCCAGCGATCGCCAGGGCCTTTTCCGCCGCGTCGCGGTGCGCTTGGAAGGCGGGAGACGATTGCGGGGGAACGAAGCCAAGGCCAGCCTGGACTAGTTCTATTTCGGGGAAGCGGGATAGCGCCGCGACTTCGCCTATGTCCGAACGCTGCTTCATGAACTGGAGGAAGAGGACCTTCATTCCATGCCCGGCGGCACGGAGCGCCATGCCAAGCGCGGAAGAGGTCTTCCCCTTCCCATCGCCAGTAAGCAGGATAGTCCTTGGCTTTTTGTCCATACGATATTTGTCCGCCTTAGTGGGTCGGGTTCTTTTCGGCTTTCGGACGGAATACGAAGACAATCCCGCCGGGCAGCACGTAGAGGATGGTGAGGATGACTTCCAGCGCCGAGATTACGCCCGCCGCTATCGTGTCCGCGCGCGTTGCGGCGGCGCCGACCGCGAACATGAAAAGCGCGTAGCCGAGGTCGCGCAGGCCAAGGCCGAATACCGAGACGGGTATCATCTCCAGAAAAGTCTTAAGCGGCACGAAAAGGAAGAATGTCGCGAATGGCACCGCTATCGGGAGGATTGACGGAGGAATCGCCTTCGTGATGGCCCATACCGCGAGAAGCAGGTCAAACTGGAAGAGGAACGAAAGCGCAAGCGCGCGCATCAGGACTGCCGGATTGCGGATCGAAGACCCCATGGCGTCAATGATCTGCATCGCCACGCCCTCGATCTTTCCGCGCAGTTTCTTGCCAGGGACAAATCGACAGCAGAAGCCAATGAACGCGGGATTGCAAAGTGCGATTGTGACGCCTGCAAGCAGGATCATTGCCGCGAGCGACGGCAGGATGAACCAGTTTTCCCAGCGCGGAACGAGCGGGCGCACCAGTAGCGACGCGAAGAAACCGTAGATGGAAAGCGCGAAGAATCCAGTGATGCGGTCTGCCAGGATCGATGCGGCGGCGCGGGCCGTCTTGCCAGTGCGGCGGCCGACGTCAGCGATGCGGTATGCGTCGCCGCCAATCGTTGACGGAAGGAATAGATTGAAGAACGATCCGATCAGGTAGCTTGCCCAAAGACTGGGGAAGGGCATCCTGATCGAGTCGGCGGCGAGGAGGATCTTCCACTTCGAGGCGCTGACGATCGTGTTGAGGATCATGAGACCGTATGCGACGGCGAGCCAGCCCCAGTTTGCGTTGGAGGCTGCTTCGCGCAGTTTGCCGACATCCTGCTTCGAATAGAGGAACCAAAGAAGCGCCGCGCTCACCGTGAATTTCAGGAGCGTCGCGAGTGCCTTCTTGAGTGATGGGCTTGCTTTCATTTCGATGATTGCTGTTTATCCGCGGGAGTCGCGGACGATGGGCGACGGCGAAGCGAAAGGAAAAGCGTCGCGATGATTGTCACGCAGAGCGATGGCAGGCCGCACGCCCAGTCTCCGATTCGCGTGTAGAGCGTGGGCGGCCTGTCGGCGGCAGGTGGGAACACTCTTGCAACGAGAAATCCGCTGAAGCCGGAATCCTTGTCGTCGGATGTCAGGAGCGTGGTGCGTCCGATCGAATCGACCAGGCCGGAGATGCCGCCGTTTGCGGAGCGGACGAGCGGAATTCCGTTTTCGACGGCGCGGAAGACGGACTGCGCGAGGTGCTGCCGAGGTTCGCACGAGCCATCGAACCAGGCGTCGTTCGACTGGTTCACGAGGAGACGCGCCCCGCCTTTCGCGGCGCGCCGCGCCAGGTAGGGCATGATGTCCTCGAAGCAGATGAGCGAGCTGATCGGCAATGCGCCGCGTTTGTCGCGGAGTGGAAGGCTCATCACCACGCATGCTTCGCCCGGCGTGCAGCTGTCGCCAACCGGCAGAAGTTTCTTCAATGCTGGGAAGATGTTTTCGAACGGCACGTATTCTCCGCATGGCACGAGATGCTGCTTGCGGTAGCAGTCGCGCGCGATGCCCTGCGCATCGACAAGGTACGATGAGTTGTAATACTTCGCGCCATTCGTAAATTCCCATCCCGGCCCAGGAATGAATTCAAGTGCGCCGATGAGGGATTCCGTCTCGGCCGCCGCCGCGATGTTGCTTATGCAGCCGATGGCGACGGGATCGTAAGGAAGGGTTCCGGGAATCGATGACTCCGGCCAGACAACGAGGTCTGGACGCGCGGCGGCGGCGCATTCGGTGCGCTCGATCGCCTCTGCGAGCGCGGTGTCGAATTCTTCTTCGCTGATCTCGAAGACGGATGGCATGTATGGCTGGATCAAGGCCACGGCGCATGGATCGAGAGATGATTCGTTGCGGGCTTCCGCGCGAATCCTCTTCGCCCCCCAGATGCTGAAGGCGCAGACGACAATCGCCGCGACGAGCAGTTCCACGGCGCGGAGATGCATCTTCGCGCCCGGTTCGCGATGGGCCATCGCGCGGAAGCATGCGATCGCCTTCATGACGATCGCGGCGACGGCGCCATTCATCATCGTCAACAGGAACGAGACAATCCACACGCCGCCGATCGCGGCGGACTGTATGAGTGGAAGATTTTCGTATTGGCTAACTCCCAGGGCGTTCCATGGGAAGCCCGTGAGGAACCAGCCACGCGCGAACTCGCAGCCTGTCCACAGCAATGGTTCGACGAGGATCGTGCCGATGAGGCGCGTCCATGCGTTGCGGTTTAGGCCAAGCCTGCCCCACGCCCATGAGTCCAATGCGCCGAACCATGCCATGTAGAGCGAACAGTATGCGGCTAGGGCGGCACCTCCGATGCACACAAGGGCGAGGGGGCCGCCATTGGTTCCAAGGGAGACAAGCCACGAAAGCGAACCGAGCCAAAATACAAGTCCGGCGACAAGCCCGACGATCGCGCCCCTGCGTGGCGTGCAGCCACGCAGTGCGCAAAGAAGCGGCACAAGCGCGATCCAGGCGGCATCGGATTGACCAAGAGGCGGGAAGGCTGCGAACAGCAGAATCCCCGTGGCGACAGCCGCGGCCAACCCCCATGCCAGTTGGCGAGCATCTTTTGACAACTGCGGTTTCATCGCGCCAATCGTACATGATTTCATGGTGTGGATAAAGTGCGAAGAAGGAGAAAGCAATTCATTGATGGCGGCCATTGCTGTATAATCCTTTCCCTTGCGATGAGGAGTTTCTGGAAAGTCTTGGTTGCTGTTGCCGTGCTTGTGGCGTCGATCTGCGCTGGCGTTTGGCTGGCGCGTGATGATGCCGCCGACGATGCGGTTGCGCCCGTGGAGGAGTCTCATGATCTTCCTCCCGCCTTGGCATCGCCATCGGATGAACAGTCCGGCATGGCGCTGCCTCCAGCGTTCGACTTTGCGCCGCCTGGCGAATTGGCCCCAGTCTCGACAAGATTGATACCCGCATTTGCGAAAAAGGAGAATGTGGCCCGCCTTGTCGATGATCCTGGCAATCGCGGCGGGGAAATGCCGGAGGCGGACGATCCCTCGAACGGCGAGCATCCGCTTTTCGCGATGTTGCGCGCGCGCGATTCGGAGCCTGTCCCTGCCGAGGTCGCGGAACTCGCCGAAAAGATCGTCGAGGGCGCGACAAACAAGATTGACAAGGCGCGCGCAATCTACGATTGGATAACGGACAACATCCGTTACGATATCGACGAATGGATGTATGTCGTTGGCGGTGGCAGCGGGTATTCGCATGACCACGATCCTGCCAGCGTCCTCGCTCGCGGCACCACAGTTTGCATCGGCTATTCGTGGCTCTTCGACGCGATGGCGCGTTCGGTCGGATTGGACGCGACATATCTTGTCGGCGATTCGCGCGGGTATCGTGGGACGCCCGAGGACGATGCCGCAAGCGGTTTCAAGCATGCGTGGAACGCCGTCGCCGTCGATGACGGCTGGGCGCTTCTCGACGCGACTTGGGGTTCGCGACAGGTCGGAGAGGATGATTCCACGTTTCTCTCCAGGGCCGACTACTATTTCGATACTCCGCCAGACCAGATGATATTCGACCATCTTCCAGAATCTCCCGAATGGCAGTTGCTAGACAATCCAATCCCCGATGCGGGCGCATTCCAAGATCTCCCGAATCTCAAGCCGTCGTTCTTTGAAAATGGCATTAGAATCGCAACGCCTTTTTCGTCTGCCGCCGCCATCAAGAATGGCGCGATGGAGCCGATTGTCGTGCAGGCGGGGGATGGGGTGCGCCTTGCGGCGACGGTTACCACGGATGGGAAAACAACCCAGGTTCCGGTTCTTCATTCCGCCAACGGCAATGGACTGGCGATGATCGATCCTCCATCGCGGCCGCCTGTCGGCAGTGTCGTTCGTCTCTATGTCAAGGGAGTCGAGTCGCAATGGTACGAATGCGCCGCCGATTTCGTGGTCGAGTGAGTCTAGATTCTACTGGCAATTTGCTTGCCCGTGTAGCAAACTCAATTTGTCTTATCGAATGTCGAAGCAATGATTCACAAAGGAGTTTTCGCAATGGAAATCAAAGGCAATATCCCTCAGGTCGCGATCAAGGGGCTGGACAAGAAGGTGTCGCGTCTCGTGATGGGCGTTGACAACCAGGATTCATATCCGCCAGCCGCGGAGATGTACGACGCATTCCGTTCTGTCGGCGGAAACTGCTTTGACACTGCGCACATTTATGGCGAGGTACGTTCGCGCTTGCTCGGCAAGTGGATTCGCGAACGCGGAGTGCGCGATGAAGTCGTCGTTATCGCCAAAGGAGTGCATACGCCTCGTTGCGAACCCGCATGGCTCAAATTCGAACTGGACGAGCAACTGGATTGGCTTGGAATGGATTTCGCCGACATCTATCTGATGCACCGCGACAATCCCGATGTGCCTGTATCGGAGTTCATCGATGCGCTGAATGAACAGGTTCGCGCGGGGCGCATCCGCATGTTTGGCGCGAGCAACTGGACGATCGACCGCGTGCAGGCCGCAAACGACTATGCACGCCGTCATGGGCTGATGGGCATTGCGGCACTTTCAAACTGTCTCGCCCTCGCCGATGTGATGCGAATCCTCTGGGCGGGATGCCACCATGCGCATGACATGGCGACACGCCATTGGCTCGAGGAAAACCAGATGCCGAACTTCTCGTGGACCAGCCAGGCAAAGGCATTCTTCGTGCCTGGCCGCGCCTCCCCCGATAAACTCGACGACGATTCGATGGTCAAGATGTGGTACTCGGAGGACAATTTCGAGCGTCGCCGTCGCGCCTTCGAACTCGCGGAGAAGAAGGGTGTCGAGCCAATCAACATCGCCCTCGCATGGGTTCTGAAGCAGCCATTCCCGAGTTTCCCGATCATCGGCCCGCGCAAGCTCGCGCATCTCCAGTCGAGCCTTCGCGCGCTTGAAGTCGAACTCACCGATGAAGAATGGCGCTGGCTTGACTTGATGTAGTCGGGTACGCGTGCTGTCCTACGACAGGCATTTCGATTTTGTTCCAGGAATCATTCGGCTGGAATAGGTGAGTGGATTTGCCATGAGCGGCGTTGATGTACTGAACTTACACTGGTTTGGTGCTTGCGTTGCGAAGGCATCGTTATCTAAAAACAAGAATACTACTTTGAGATCGAGATGTTTGCGGCAGAATGCAAGCGTTTCAAGCTGGATCAGATTCATGAGAACGTACAGGTCCGTACGGCGATATCCAGCGGAGGATTTGAAAAGTTGCGTATCCATACGGCGAGTTTAACCGCAAGCGATGTGGTGGCACAATAGTGACATTGACTTGAATTGCTCGTTCGCCGTAGAATAATTGCCCTTATCCAGTCGAAATGAATGACAAATCATCAACCGAAGACAAAGACTCGCGTGAATCGCTGAAGATGCCAGCGGAGCTGCTGCCAGAACTGAAGTCGCTCCTCAACGACATTCCCGATTCGGAAGTGTCCAATCTCGCCGCGGGAGTGCATGGGAAGGGCGGTTTCCGCG
>JAZQOE010000154.1:0-53445 GCA_045627705.1 Kiritimatiellia bacterium
GGCGACCGCGCGGCGCGCCGTGTCGATGCTCGTTTCAATTCACGCCCCTGCGTGAGGGGCGACCGGCGCGGCGCGTGGGACGAGGCCGCCTCGATCGCGTTTCAATTCACGCCCCTGCGTGAGGGGCGACCGCGAAAAAACTTTAAGTTATCGCGCTCCTTAACAATTTCCATGCCAATGAGGACAACATTATACCAAAAATCCTTCGATCTGGTCCCGGATAAGATTTCAAATATCAAAGATCAACGGCTCTAAATCCTTCGTTTTCCCGCGAACCTACCAGCGATGACATGTCAACTACAGGTTCGCGCACCCTTATTTCATCACAGAATCAAGTCATCGGTCATTGGATCAACCGTCGCCTTGGCGCCGAAGTGAACCACTTTTCCTTGATAGTTGTTCCCGAGATTGTAGTATCGCAGGCTATCGGTTTCCGGTTCGCATATTGATTCCAGTCTGGCGCGCAAGGTTACCCATTGAACCCAGTCGACATGGCACTCAAAGACGGAATTCTGCACTCGTATGCCCCAGTCTTCGCATACCTTGGCGATCCGCCGCAGCCGACGTCGACCTGCGACATTGACCGTACTCACATCATAGCTCACCAGCATCAGCATCATTTCACCTCACTTCATCAGAAACGGAGGATACGCGTCTATGTCGCCGCGCAAATGACGCGCCAAGAGAAGCGCCTGAGCATGCGGCAACAGCCCGACCGGCATCTTCTCTTTCAGAAACGGATGCTCGACCTGCTCCTGCTTTTTCTTCTGCCACGCCGCGAGCACCGTCTTGCGAGCATCTTCGCTCATCTGTACTGCGCCCGATTCCGTCTGCTTAAAATCCCGACGCGATAGCTGCCGTAAGTTCACGAGAGAAAGCACCATCCTATCCGCAAGCGCTGCACGGAATTCCTCCATCAAATCAAGCGCCAACGCAGGCCGTCCCGGACGAAGCTCGTGCAAAAATCCGATTTGCGGATCAAGCCCCACGCCCTCCAATGCTCCGCGGCATTCGTGCGCAAGAAGTGTGTACAAGTATGACAAAAGCGCATTCATCGGATCCATCGGCGGGCGACGATTGCGGGAAGCGATCGCAAAATCCTCGCGCTGCATGACCAACAGCTCATTGAAGCACCCGAAATAGGCTGCCGCCGCCTCGCCTTCCAAACCGCGAATGCGCGCCACATCCGGCAACGATTCCCGCACCCGCCGCAACACGTCCAGCTGAGCCGCCGCACCATTCGACAAAGCCTCCGTCTCTCCATGGTCGCGCATTCTGCGCATCAGCACCGACCGCGCATTATAGAGTTTGCCGATTACGAAGCTCCGCGCAAGCTCGCCCTTCCGAGCCGCATCTTCATACGCCCTCACCTGTGCCAACCGCAGAAGAACATTCCCGGAAACCGGCCCCTCCACGCGCGCCAAAAACTTCCCGTGTTCGCTGAGCATCGAAACCGACACCCCTCGCTCGGCGCACAGATTGAGCAAATACGGACTGACCATGACATTGCCGAAAGTCACGACACCCGACAAGGCATGAATCGGCAACCGCAACAACACCTGTTTTTCAAGCTCGACGACGACGGTCTCGCCTTCCTTTCTCAGGTAGGTGTTTTGGCGGGTTACGTAAAGCGTATTCAAGAGTTTCCTCATATCACCACGTCGCACGCGCAACCGCCTCATCTACGCCCTCAAGCCGCGCTCCCGTATAATCGATCTCAACCGCCCCCTCGCCCGCAACGAGCTGCGCGATCCGATTGAGCACACACGCATCCATGCGGGTGATCGGCTTCTTCCCCGGAAGATACGGCCACGCGACCGGGGCAAGCATCAGCAGATTCCCTGCAGCGCATTGATCAAAGAGCTTGCCGCCCGGCTTATATAGCGGCGAAAAGCCCTTATTGGCAAGGGTAATGACCTTCGCCCCCGCCTCGTACGCCCGCCGCGCGATCTCTTTTTCGCCATGGCTGATGCATGGGCTTACCAACACCGCGCCATGGGCTGCGGCCGCCAGCAGCGCCTCTGCCTTTTCCCGGAACTCAGCCGTCTCGACAGCCGGCGGCGCGTCTTTCAGCAACGAGCCGTCGCCCGCCTTGGCATAAGCGAAATACGCGCGCGAGCACTGAACCTGGAGCAGCTGCGGCGCGGCCAGAAGCGCCTGATTGTCGATCGCCGAAAAATACATTTCGATGTCTGCCACGGGGGATCTCCACTTCAAATCACGCAAAATGCGAAACAGTTCAGGATGCGCAAGTTTCTCGAACAACCGCCGCGGATTATCCCCCATATACGCAAGCCCCTGCGCTACCGCTTTCTCGTCAAAGAGAATCGTATCTACGAAGCCATCCGCAAACAGCCCCCGCCCTCTCACCGATTGCCCTCCGGCATCGATGCCGGAGCACGCACCCATCTCCCTGGCGATCTTCGTCGCGCCGATCTTGAAGCCGCGCAACTGCTCGCCCAGCGGCTTCGCCATTCGCCGCTTCACGCGCAACACACCATGAAGATGCTCAGGCATGATCTGAACCCCCAGCACCTCGATTTCCGGCGCAAACTCCGAGATGCGCTTGAAATGCCGCTCGATTGCCCGCCCCAATTCGCTCAAGAGAATTTCCGGGCGATCGACGGCTAGCCTTCCGAACAACGGCTTTGACCGATCATTGAGCACCAAGGTGATCAAATAGATGCCAGTGCCGAAATAATCCCAATTGCGACAACGCCTACCCATGTGATGGATGGTATCGCGCATCCAGGCGCCGGTATCGGGATCGATATGCCACCCAGGCGGCGGGCTTGCAATCTCGCTTTCCATATCGGGCTTAGCTCCTGACGATCTTATCGACTTCCTTCTCGATCCAATCTCGCGCCGAAAGCTTGCGCTCAAAGCACAGCTCTTTCAATGAACAGGCATCGCAACATTTGGTGATCACAGGCGGGGGCGTAACACCAGAGGCGATCAGCTCATGGGCTTCGCGCGCCACCGATTCCGTAAGCGCCCTAAGCTCTTCGTCGAAGGCGATGACGGTACGCCGGCGCGGCTCGCCATAGAAAAGCGCGCCTTCCGGAATCGCCACACCGAGCATTTCCTCCAGACAAATCGCCTGCGCACAAAGCTGCACTTCGTCCGCCCGGTGCGCCTTCGGCTTGCCGCGCTTGTATTCGACGGGATACGGCTTCCACAGCCCCGCGCGCTTCGAGAGCGGCGCGGCAACGCGACGCCCTTCCGGATCGCAAGCCGATTCTACCCGGTGGAATTCGACCATATCGGCCACGCCCATCACGCCCAAGCGATGCGAAATGAGCCGAAGCGACGTCGCGACATGAACGTCGCGGCGCGTCTCGGCACACCCGCTGTCGACCCGCTCGTGCATGTTTCGCCCGGTCGCCGTGAGGTAATTTTCCGCCCATACGCCCTCAAGATGAATAAGCGCGCATTGACGTCGGCAGAACAGACAATGCTGCAATGCCGAAATCATCACCAGCTCGTCATCGGAATACATAGTGAGCGTCCATCGCGACACCCGACTCTCAGTTTTAGTTAAAAGTGAGAATGGGATAAATCTGTAATCTGCAAGGTCGGCCCCGCCGACGCCGCATCAGGCGGTATCGACGGAACAAGACCAGATAGCCAATTACATTTCAATGACCTCGACACCGGCAGGGATTGCCGCCTTGTCGATCGTCACCTCATAATCGGCAAACGAACGCGGATAAACCACATCCGGCTTTTTGCAGACCTTCACGGCGTCAAACAACGAACTCGCGGACGCGGAACCAAGCTTCGACGAATGCTTGAAAACGATCAATTTCTGCGTGGACATCAAGCCGCGCGTCGCCGAGCGATCAAGATCGAACATCTGCTTGAGCGCCTGCCAGAACAGCTCAAGATCCTTATCACCGAAACCGGTCTGATCGGCAAAGAAGGGATTGACGAATCCGTTCTCGCGATACAAGCCGTAGGGAATGGTGAACTTACGGCCCATCGTCCGATTGTCACCGCCCTGATCCTTCGCCTCCTTTTCTGTCGCGACTGCCATACGCGTAATGGCGTGTTCACTGGACAGAATGGGATCAACGGAACGGGCGAATGTCATCTGCACCGGTCCGCGAACCTGTCCGCAATTATACTCCTTCAGGCTCATCACCGCGCCGAAGGTGCGTACGTCAAAGAAGTTCTGACACATCCAGGTCTTCGCCTTCGCCGCATTGTCAGCCTTGTTCTCCAGCTTCAACGCCTCGTAGGCCTTCTTCTGCTGATTAGTGAGAACGGCTTTTTCCGTGACATAAATGTCGAATTCAGGTTCACCCGCTTTCGCAGCCTGCACGAAATTCCGGACCTTCCGTTTAAGGCAAACGTCCGTGACGAGACCGTGATTGGTCTCCGGGTCCACACGCGGCAGATTGCCCGCATCAGGATCACCATTCGGATTCCCGTCCTTCACGTCAAAGAGAAGAACGAACTCATAACGATTTTCAATAGCCATTTTCATTTTCCTTTCGTTGTTATCCAATGAAATCACTTCGCTTCGGACTCTGCTTCAACGTCATCCTTCTTGGTGAAGAAAGCGCGCATCTGCTGATAGTAGCCGAGCGCGAACGAACCGCGTTCCTCGAGTGTCAGATTGGACGGAAAGCCCTTGACGGAATCGATGTCATCAAGTATCTCGCCAACAAGTTTCTCTCGAATGACCGCAAGCCCCTTCCACTCCCCTTCGAGCTTCTTGATCCACTTCTTGAAGAGATCAAGAATTGTCGGGAAGACGATTCTCGGTGTCGCCGACGCCGACGAATAGAATTTATCACCGACGCCCGCGTTCACGCCGCCGGATGCCTCTTCCTGCGTCTTCTCAAGGGTCGCGAAAAGGCGGCCGAGAAGATATGCCGGATCCTTGTTTTCCGTGTTTAGACTCATCGTGAGTTCTCCTTTGTGTTGGTTGCGAATTAGAAATGCCTTGATGACAGATGCCTGAGCATAAGTTACCTTGGTGCCGACTCGGTACTTGCCTTTGTCGTCCGTATGACTTACATTCACGCGATTGAGAACGAGCTGAAAGACCGAAGTCGGATAGGGAGTCCCTTCGATCACGCTACGCAGCAGCGCTCCCGAAAGATGCGGCGGAATGTTCTTCGCCTCACGCGCGGTTTCAAGCAGAATCTGGCGCAGCGTAAGTCGATCCGGGTTTGAAGAAAATGTCTTTTCGATACGCAAGGCATCATGATGCGCGCGAAGTTTCTCGACTAGATCCCCAAGTGTACTCACATGCCAGAAACGGATGACTATGCGGGCCGAATTGGGCTCGATTCCGAGCATGAAGAACGGCGTATTCAGCTCTCGGACAAGCCCAGTGGCCTCGGGATCGTCAATTTTCCTGACGACATTCCAAAACGCCTTCATCCGCTGCAACTGAACAAGATCCATGCCTTCGTCTGAAGCCGGAGATTCGCCGATAATCCATGCAAGCACGTTCTCCGAATCTGTCTTCTTCTCGGTCCAGAACACCACCGTCGTCTCGGCGAGCTTGATATGGTACTTCGGATTGGCGATCAGCTGATTCAGGGCATTGCATGATTTGAAACCGGCGACGATCGAAATCGGGGAATTGAGCGTTTGCTCCTTTCCATACGACTCATAGGCGGCGGCATTGAAAGACGAAATGGCCCCGCCGCCGACAGAGGTTCCGGCAAGCTTGATCTTTGTTTCAATCGTCTGCGCGAGAGGGACATCATTATCTCCAGTCACGAGACAGTCTCCATGCGGAGCTTCGGAAAACTCTTCCGCAAATTCACGATCCCATGCGGCGAGAACATCGGGCGAATCGAAAACATACTTCGTTTCACCTTCAATACGAAACAGTCCGAAATTATCGGCGTATTGCTCAAGTTTTTGCCGTATGTCTTCAGGGATGGAATCAGGATTCCAATTTTCAAGAAACGCGCAAACAGCATCAAGCCCGGCGTTCTGAAGGGCATGCTTGGCGCGGAAGCGCTTGTGGTAGTCGCGATAGGCGGGAAACAAAACCTCACGTGCCTTCGTCTTGTCCTTATCTTTCTTTTTCGACTTGTCTGTATAATAACCGAACATATAGGCGGAAGTGTCCCACAGAAAACGCGGTGTAGCTGCGGAACCAGACGGGTGCGCCGATCCTGGCACAATGACTTCACGAGCAACCTGAACAATCTTCTCCTTACCGCCCTTCTTCTGCGGCGGTATAGTCTTGGTCACCTTCGCATCTTGGACATCTACGAGATTCCCCATCCTGTCCAGCACAACCTCAAAGGAAATATTCTGTTTGCTTCGACCTAATGTCGGCAAGGTGTCCTTGAACTCCTCGTCAAGTGCCATGCGGTCGTACAGCTTCACCAATTCGGAGAGAATCATCCCAGCACCTCCTTTCCTTTGAGAGCGGGGATTTCAATGACGCCATCCTTCATCATGGCTCGGAAGAAACGCGGTTCCGCAGTCAGCTTCCGCCCGGCATGCGACTCGATGATCGCCCCCTTCTTGTCTTCGCGGTAAATGAAATCGTGGAACATAAAGCCGAAGTCCTTGTCGCGAATGTCCAGCTGATCATCCGGAATCGGCTCGTCCTCCTTCAGCAATCTGAACGAAACGGGGAATTCACGGCATCCGAAATAAGGCTGACGGAAACACTGCCCCGCCTCAGCGCGACGATTGAACATCGAAATGTGCTTCGCCTCGCAAGTAGCCAGATCGACTTTCTCGCCGTTCTTCTCAAGTGTTGGCGAAACCACGTTAAAATGAGCCTCGATGACATAGCCCACGTCCTTGAGCAGAAGTGACGCACGTTGCTGCCGCTCGTCCTCCACCGACAGTACGATTGGATCGACCGGTTGCCCGGCGATCGCTTCGCGTGACGGAGCTACGGCGACCGCGCCCACTTCGTTCCGACGAACCGACGTAAAGCGGATGGGCTTCAGCACGTGAATGCGATCGATCACCCACTCGATCTCCGGCTTCCAATAGATTGACGATATGATCGCGCGCGCAGCCGAAGGCGTCATCACGTCATACGTCACGCGCTCCGCCTTCATCTCTGGTCGCGTGAACAGCGCGTAATCGCCCCACACATGCAATCGAATTCCTTTTGCCATTTACTTCTCCTTTCGTTTAAACCTGCAAGAAAATCTCCTGCGGTTCGGTCAACACACCGAACTCGTTTGAATAGTATTGCTCTGGCGATGTCATCACCCAATAGCAATCATGAACCTTCTCCGCCAGAAGATTCCCGTTCTTGTCGATCGGCTCATTCCCGTAGAGCGACACAGAATACCGCTGCAGTTTCCTTGCGAGCTGTCTCTGCTCCGACGGCGCATAAGTCGCGCGCAGACGCTCACAGAGCGCGTGACCTTCATCGCCATAGGGGACGATAACCGAACAATTGCACGTGTCGATCAGCTTGAACTTTTCGCCCAATTCACGGAACTTGAAGGCAAACATCTCATCCATAGTCGTCGGCCGCTTGCTCGGCAATAATCCGCCAAGCACATGATACTTGTCCATCCCCGCGTCATTTCCCTTTTGGACATCGGCATACAGCAGATTGAAGTATTTCGAAACTGACTCCTCTCCCAACATATTTTCCCAGCCATCGGCCAAGCCAAGCGTCTCACTTCCCTTCTGCGCCGCTACCAGCAAATACCCTCCTGGAATGTCATACTCGCTGCTTTCAAACACAACAAACCTTCCATAACCCGGAAGACGCCCTTCCCGATTACAACGACCCGCCGCCTGCACAAGCGAGTCCACACCCGCGAGCTCTCGGCACACACACGGAAAATCTATATCCACGCCCGCTTCGATCAATTGCGTCGACACAAGCAGACAAGGTTCTCCCTTGGAAATGCTGTCTTTGACTTCTGCTAAGACATCCGAGCGATGCTGACCGCACATCTGCGCGCTTAAATGGCGTACCACCCGTTCGGCGAACCGCGTCCTCGCCTTCAGGTAAAGTTCTCGCGCATGGCGCCGCGTGCTGACGATCACAAGTGCGCACGGCTCGTTTTCAAGCTCATCAAGAAGCTCGTCATCAGAAATCCTTCCTGGCACGCGCCTCGACTCGACCCGCTTCAGCCGCTTCTCAAGTCTTCGTTCTCCAGAAACGATATCCGTGACCCTGCAATCACCTTGCGCGAGCACCGCCGCGCCCAAAAGCGACTTGTCGAAGAAAACCGGCAACGTCGCCGTCGACAGGACAACTGACGATCCATAACGCACGACGAGTTCATTCAACGCCTTCAAGCACGGTTTCAGCAGGTCAGTCGGCAACCCCTGTGCCTCGTCAAGGACAACCACCGACCGAGCCAGGTTGTGAAGTTTGCGGCATCGAGAGGAACGGTTCGCGAAAAGCGACTCGAAGAACTGCACGTTCGTGGTGACGACGATCGGCGCGTCCCAGTTTTCAGACGCCAACCGCAACCGTGGAGGCATTGAATCCTGATCAACATTGCAATGGTGTTCAAGAACATTGCCTTCTCCGAAGATCTCGCGATAGACATCGGCAGTCTGCTCGATGATGCTCGTAAAGGGAATTACGACAATTACGCGACTAAGATCGTGTTTTACCGCATGCCGCAAGGCGAACAGCATGGACGAGAGCGTTTTTCCACCACCCGTCGGAACGCGAAGCGTAAACAGTCCCGGATTCGATTCCGCTGCCGCACGGCAATCGGCTCTGACCTCGTTCCGGATGCGGACAACTTCCGAATCGTGCTCATTCGACTCGCGAACCTTTCGATCCATTTCCGCATATCGCCGTTCAAGTCGTCGCAACAGCTCTGCTATGGGGGAACAAGCACCCCTCGCCCGGACAGATCCCCGCTCCTCGTCCATGAAGTCTTCGGTATCGAGAAAATCAGCATCGACAAGGGCGGAGTACAACATCCGCAGATAAAACGATGGGACAAAGCCATCTTCAGGAAGAAGGAAGGACTTCGCCTCGCCACCCAATCGACGCATATCCACATCTACCTTGAACGGATCATGTGCCGCGCTCAGACATTTTCCAAGACGCGAACTCAATGCACTTGCACTTCCTGAAGAAGAAACGCCATCAGGGATCCCAGAATGATGTCCTGCAGAAGCATAAGCGAGCAGACGCCCCAACCCTTTTATCGACCGATCAAGCCATTGAGCGCCCAAGGTCGAATGGTCCGGCCCACGTTTATGCGCAGGCGCACCTTCATCATCGTCCTCATCGCCAACGGTTTCATTAGATTCCTTCAAATACTTCTGGAACTCATCGGTCGCCTTACCCATGTCATGCACCAGGCCCAGCAGGCGCGCCGTTTCAGCGCAACCGAACGGGGCGGCGAATTTCGCAGCAAGTTCGGCAACATTGCGCGAATGCTCTTCGAGTGTCTGCCATTTTTCAGGCGGAAGTCCATTCTTGCTGTGTGCGTATGTCGGCATCGTCTTGTCCTTATCTTCTTGGCCTAGACATCAAGTTCACTGACACGATGGAGTGCCACAAACGGACTTCCGTTGCAATCGCTAAAGTTGAATCGGTTCACTTGTTTCCTTTCGAGGAACCTTTCGCCAGATTGAAAAGGCGGAGGCGCAGGATTTCGAGGCGGGGATTGGGAGGAAGATGGGCGAGGTTGGGCCTGGGTTCCATCGCGCGGGGATGGGAGAGATAGTAGGCGCGGAGGGAGTCACGGAGATTCTCGCGCAGGGATGGGACGATAAGGCCGAGGTTCTCAAGTCGCAGGGCGAATGCCTCCGCAGAAACGTTGAAGCGCGC
This sequence comes from Kiritimatiellia bacterium, assembly GCA_045627705.1. GTDB lineage: Bacteria > Verrucomicrobiota > Kiritimatiellia > RFP12 > JBMNHG01 > JBMNHG01. The sequence continues at coordinate 9,761 of JAZQOE010000154.1, forward strand.
CTTGAGCGTACAAAGCGATTCGAGTGTCCACCCGTCTGGCGGAATCCCAGTTTGCGCAACCGCCATCCGTACCGCTTCCTCCGGCATCAGGAACGCCGAGGCGAAACACCGCGCGAAACGGTGTTCAACAGTCCCTTCCTCCAGCGGCTCATACCCACGGGACGCAAACAGGCACGCCGCCCCTAGCTCGTAGGCAATCCTGTATGTCTGGCGCTCCGGCGTATCCTGTTTGTCCAGGATTATCGAAAGCGAATGCCGCTTCGTAGAGTACAGCGAAATGCTGGAAAGCCCTTGCGGCATCGCTACCGCATGCAGGCGTACATTCCTGAATTCAAGCAACCCGGCAAGATCCGCGAATGTCACGCAACCCGCTCCAAGCGACGATCTCATCGCGCGGGCAATCGCTTCGGCGCCACGTTCGTCTTCAACCAACGGATACGCCAGTTGAATGGCAACCCCGGAAGGCAATCCGCGCTTGCATTCCAACTCCGCGTACTCTTGTTCCGTCTCCAAGATGGCATGTCGTGCATTCTTGTTCAGGAGTTCGAACTTAGCTTCCTTGCGAATCGCGACAAAATCAAATTCGCCCTTCCCATCGACGGCTGCTTTCGCGGAACAATTGGCCTCATTGCCGTTCCTCTCAATCGGGTGTCCAGCTTCCGCAAGCAATGCGCTTATCTCGATGTCCAGCGCCTTGGCGATTCGCTCGACCGTGCGAATGGAAGGACTGCCTCGCCCGCACTCTATCTTGCAAAGTTGCGCCGGACGCATGTGCAACCGCTCCGCAAGACGCTGCTGTGTCATATTCCTGGCCGTGCGCGCGGCAACAACTCTTTTCCCGAAATCAATCATGTCGTGCTCCACATCAACAAGGCAATTGTATGGGATCGCAGATAGAATGACAAGATTAAATTTGTCAAAAAGTTGATTAGCATAAATGTTAATTTAAAATGAACAAGGGCAGGGGACAAATAGACGGCGGGGAAAAGGAGCAGAATCGACATCCACCATCGCGAAGCGAAGGCACTAACGATCCCGTAGCATGGTGGGCCCAGCTGGACTTGAACCAGCGACCTAGGGATTATGAGTCCCCAGCTCTGACCAACTGAGCTATGGGCCCGAAAAAGGATGGACACAGTTTAAAGGAAATCATCCGAAAATGCAATGCCATCGTTTCATCATAAAATAGTTCATGTTGTTGGATAGAATTTGACATAATACACGGCATCTACCGAGAAAGGTTGTTCAATTCATTTCAAATTCATGTTTTGCAGGGTAGGGGATAAATGAAGATCAAGGCTATCGTTCTCGCCGCCGGCCTCGGGGAGCGCCTTCGTCCGCTTACGAACGCGATTCCAAAGCCGTTGATGCCGGTTGCGCCAGGCGAGGCAATCATCACGCGGACCCTCCGCGCCCTTGAATCATGGGGCGTAGATGAAATCGCGGTCAATCTCCATTGGCAGTCAGGCCCACTGCGCGACTACCTCGCGAAATGGCCGGGCCCTGCCAAAATCACCATTTCCTACGAGCCGGTCATCCTCGGTACGGGTGGTGCAATCCGTCCGCTACGGGACTTTATCGGCGACTCGCCCTTTTGGCTGGTAAATGGCGACATCGCGTTCGATCTCGATCCCGCCCCGATTGTCGGCGACTTCGTCCGCAAGGCCCCTCTCGCTGTCGCATGGCTTACGCCGCGCCGCGGCCCGCGCACTGTCGAAACCGCGCCGGACGGCGCCATCATCTCATTCCGCAGCAAACGTCCGGGCACGCCCGGTACAGCGACATTCTGCGGCGTCCAGTTTGTCTCGCCCCGCATCTTCGACTATCTTCCCGCCACCGATTCCTTCTCGATAATCGACGCGTACTCGAACGGCATGAATGCAGGCGAGGTCGTGGTCGGACGTACCACCCGCGCTGGTTTCTGGAACGACGCGGGAATGCCGGATCGCCTTATAGATGTGCGAAAGCGCAACGGCGCAACAACCCAAGGCGCAAAAAAACGGCGCGCCGTTTTTCCGCCCCTGCCTCGCTATCCGTTCGAGTTCACCTCCGATCCGCAAGTGCCATTCCTGTTTTCCGCATTCGACTGGCCTGACCCTGCGCTTGCTCCAACGCTATCCGCGATGGGGTGGCCGCTTGCGAAGACGCAGGTCGAATCGCTTGGCGGCAAGCGTGGATCCGACCGTTCGTTTCTTCGCCTGCACGGACCGCATGGGATTTCCGCCGTGTATGCGCGCCATGGCGGCGCACGCGCCGAGAATGACCGTTATGCCAGACATTCGGTGTTGCTGCGTGATGCCGGAGTGCCAGTTCCTGCAATTCTCGCCGATCTCCCGCAGGCCCGCGCGCTTGCGATGGAGGATGTTGGAGACCTTTCGCTCGAGGTCTTGTCAAAGCGCAATCCTACCGCCGCGCTCAAGGCATACGAAACACTGGTCGAAGCCGTTGCCGCGATGCATTCTCGCGGCGCGGAACTTGCCCGTGCGCGTGGAGTCGAACTCGAACAGCCACTCGACATCGACGTCATGCACTGGGAGCATTCGCTCTTCGAGGAGCACATGCTCAGGAAGCGCATTGGCGCGGACGGTTTTACGAAACAGGTGCGCGACGAACTTGAGGATGCGGCCCAACGCCTCGCAAGGGCGCCGCGGGCATTGATCCATCGCGACCTGCAGTCAAGCAATGTGTTCTGTCGGAAAGACGGTTCAATCCGCCTTATCGACTTCCAGGGAATGCGCTTCGGTCCCGCCGCATACGATCTTGCTTCGCTTCTCTGCGATGCGTATGTGTCGATTCTCGATGACGCTGCGCAAGAGCGTCTCCTCGCCCGCTACGTGGAATGCCTGCCTGGCGCTGGAGATGGCGTCAAAGCGCTTTTCGCTGTCGCGGCAGTCCAGCGTCTCGTCCAGGCGCTCGGCGCTTTCGGACGTCTTTCGGGCATCGGCATCGCGCGTTTCGCGGCCTTTATCCCGTCCGCTTCGCGCACGCTTTCAAGGATGGCCGAGAAATGCGGATACACTGCGCTTTCGGAGATCGCCCTTGAATGCAAGTGATTGCGCGACAAAGCGAGTTGGGTATATCATCGTCCCATCATGAACAAGCTTTCTTTTTCTGATTTCGACAAGCGCGCCCGCGATGGAGAGGCCCTCAGCGTGGTTTTCTTCGGCGGTTCCCTCACATGGGGCGCAAATGCGAGCGATCCAAACCTCACAAGCTATCGTGGCCAGATGATGCGCTATCTCCGCGAGCGCTATCCGCTTGCGCGCTTCACCTTCCATGACGCCGCGATCGGCGGCACAGGCTCGGCCCTCGGCATCTTCCGCGTGGATCGCGACGTGCTTTCGAAGAAGCCGGACATGGTCTTCCTGGATTTTCAGGCGAACGATGGATACAACGGCGACGACCGTCCGACAAACTGCTTCTACGAGGCGATCGTCCGCCGCATTGTCGGCGCGGGCGTTCCTGTCGAGCAGCTGTACTTCGGTTTCAAGTGGTCATTCGTGAACCGCAATCCCGCCGAGCTTTTGCGGCGCGCCGCCTACCACAAGATAGCTGCGGCGTATGGCCTTGCCGAAGGCGACCACTACGAGCGCATGTGGAAGGCGATCGACGATGGCGAAATCACCGCCGATGTCGCATGGCCCTTCGACCAGGCGCACCCTGACGATTGCGGCTACTTCTACTTTTTCGACGCCGCGCGCATCGCCTTCGAGGCGGCGGTTGCGAATGGCACGACATGCCATACGGCCGCTGCCCCCGTCTTTGGCGACATGGCGAATGTGACCCGCACGGTTGCGGCGGACATCGCTTTGCCAGCAGGCTGGAAGAATGGACTCACGCGTCGTGTCTCGATGTGGTACGACGGACTCGCCAGTCGCTGGATGGATACGGTGGCGACATGCGACGTCGCGTCGTCCCCCGCGCCGTCTCCGCTCCGTTTCGAGTTCGATGGCACATTCTTCGGTCTCTTCGGCGAAGGCGACCAGGATGGACTCGACTTCGAAGTATTCGTCGATGGCGTGCTGGAACCGGCCGCGCCAGCGGAAAACGGCAGGCCAGCGGTCATGGCCTGGAGCGGCTCGACGGCAAACCGCGCGGCCGGCAACCTTTTCTTCTGGCGAGCCGTCCGCCGTGTTTTGCCAGACGCGCATCACGTCGTTGAAATCCGTCCGATCATTCCCGCGGGCGCGACGAGGGGACAGCTCCGCATCGGCAGCATCTGCACTGCGCGGCACGTTTGATCTTCAACGGTAGGAGACACCCCATGGGCTTGATGCCAATTGAAACCATCCCTGACTGGGAGAAACGCCTTGCGCGACAGGACGCCTTTTGGGACAGAGAGATCATAGACCGTCCGGTGGTCGTGATGTACGCCCCCCGCAAGGAGGGGTGCATCCCCTGGCCTGCAAACAAGAACTGGCCCGATCTCCGCTCGCGTTGGTTGGATGTGGAATATTGCGCGGAATGCGCTATCGCCGGAAATACGAACATGCGTTTCTTCGGCGATGCCCTTCCATTGGCCTGGCCCAACCTTGGCCCGGAAGTCGTGAGCGCCTTCCTTGGCGTCGAACTGGAATTCGGCGAAGGAACCTCATGGTCGATCCCAATGCCGGATGACTGGGACGAAGTCGAGCGCCTTGTAAAGTTCTCCGAAAATAATCCGTACTGGCAGGCGATAGAGAAGATGACGGACGCCTTGCTCGCCGCCGGCCAGAACCGCTTTTACGTCGGCCTCACCGACTGCCATCCGGGCGGCGACGGCATCGCGGCGTTCCGCGATCCGATGCGTCTAGCGATCGATTTGATCGAAAGCCCCGAACGGGTGAAAGCGCTCCTTGCCCGTTTCCAGAAGCTCTACTTCGACATCTTCGACCGCATGGCGAAACGCCTTGAGACGCGCGGGCAGGCGATAGGCACCTGGGCAGGGCCTATCTGCAGCAAGCGCTGGTATGTGCCGTCGAACGATTTCTCGTGCATGGTCTCGAAAGAGATGTACGACGAATTCTTCCTGCAGGGGATTGCCGACGAATGCCGATTCTACGGTCATTCGCTCTACCATCTGGATGGTCCTGGCGCACTTCGCCATCTGCCAAGTCTGCTTGCCATTCCGGAGTTGAATGCAATCCAGTGGGTTTGCGGCGCGGGGCATGGTCGCGTCTCCGATTGGATTCCCATCTACAAGCAGTGCCAGGCTGCGGGCAAGGGGATTCAAATCGTGAATGCCGAACCCGATGAAATCGAAACTCTTTGCACGGAGCTGAAGCCCGAGGGCGTCTGGCTTTCAGTGGTGAATGTGGATTCCGAGGAAACAGCCAGCGCCATATTGAAGCGCATAGCGAAGTGGACGAAGTAAACTGCTGTCGGAAGCGCCTTCTACTTCAGGAGGCGCGAGCATTCTTCGACCATCTTCCTGCCAATCGCATTCCAGGAGAAATCGCGCTCGGCCCATGTGCGTCCGGCTTCACCCATCGCATGGCGCTCCTCGTCCGAAAGTGCGAACGCGGAGCGTAGGGCATTGACGAGCGAATCGCGTGGAGGAAGATCGATCCACCAGCCGCAGTGGTTCTCTTCGAGACCCTCCCATGGCGTGCCCTTGGTCGTTATCGACGGAACCCCTGCAAAAAGCGCCTCCGCCACGACTATGCCAAAATTCTCGGAGTACGTTGGCAATACGAACACATCCGCGCACTGGTAGGCCGACCATTTTGCATCGTCGTCAAGCGGGCCTGTGAATGCCACTCGATCTGCGATTCCAAGTTCCGCGACCCGCGCCTTTACCTGTGTTTCGTAGGTCTGCTCTGTCTCGCCGTTCAGCGTGTAAACAAGCTCGAGTCTCCATCCTGGAAATTCCGCGCCAACCTTTGCGAATGCCTCCGCCAACTCAATCACGCCCTTCTTCGGGTGCATACGCGAAACGAATAGCAGGCGCCTTTCAGACTTGCCTGCCGCAGGCTTCTCCAATGCACTGGGCAGGTTGACGCCATTGGGGGAGATGATTGTCTTGTTCTTGAATCCAAGTTTGCGGAACTGCGCCGCTTCGCTTTCGGCCGTCGCATGAAGTGCGATCGCATTGTGAAGGTCGCGATCCTGGTAGAGAAACCGGGCGGCGCGCTTCTTAAGCCATTTCTGCCGCAGCGACCAAGGTTCGAGCATTCCCCTTGGCGCGATAACATACGGGACATGCGCATTGCGGCACGAAACCGCGACCTTGTGCAGGTCGGGACTCCAAAGGCCATGGAGATGGACGAGGTCGAACTCTTCGATCTTGTGTCCTTCGGCCTTCCAAGCCCTTACGCCTTCGATCCACGGTTCTCCTCCATGGATGGGCCACACCCATGCGTCGGCGCCAGCCGCGCATTCCGCCGCGGCAAGCCCTTGAACCGATCTCGCCGGTCCGCCAGCCGACCGTGAAAGCGAGGAGATTACATGAAGGATTTTCATTTCTTGATTCGATTTCCTTGGATCCCTTTTGCGCGTCGATTGTACCACCGGGTTGAATGGCGGGCAATGCGTATTGCCACCATCACAATCTGGCAAACGGCTTTGAAATTCTTCGCATTGACACTCAATGCCCGCTTATGGCAAAATCGCGCTTTCTTTTCGAAGTCGAAGGGCCGGCGGATGCCGAGCCAGACTTCATAAGGGGGTGATACGCGTGATCCAGATTCGTTTGAAGAGAGGCGAGACCGTTGAACGTGCGCTGAAGCGTCTGAAGAAGATCCTCGACAAGGAGGGTATCATGAAGCAGATTCGCGCCAACCGCTACTTCGAGAAGCCCAGCGAGAAGCAGCGCCGCAAGTCGGCCCGTGCGCGTATTCGCAATATGCACCGTACCTTCTAATCCCTTTTGGAACGTACTTGCAAAGCGCGCGGTCGCCCTTGCGGCGTCCGCGCGCCTTTTATTTCCGACATGAAATTTTCACTTTCCACAAACTGGCATTCAACCCGTTGCGAAACGGGCGAAGAGGTTGTCGACGAAGCAATTTCGCTCGGCTTTGATTCCATCGAGTTGAGCTACAAGCTTACGCCCCTTCAGCTTGAAGGCATAAAGCGCCGCGTCGATGCCAGTGCAATCGGCGTATCGAGCGTCCATTCCCCTTGTCCTCTTCCGGCTCCCGACGCCATGCCCTCGCCGGAACCCTTTTCCCTTACCGCGCTGGATGAAGAGGAGCGCCGCAAGGCTTGCGGCCTTGTCGTAGGTTCGCTGAATGTCGCCGTGGATTTCGGCGCTCCAATCGTGGTTGTCCATGCCGGACATGTCGCCATGGATGGACTCACTGATCGCTGGGTGAATCTGCGCCAGTCGGAGCGTCGCCCTGGCATCATCCAACGCTTCCTGCTAAACCGGAAGATGAAGCAGCGCGAGGAAAAGTCTGTCGCCCACATGGACGCCCTACGCCGTTCACTTTCCGAGATACTGCCGTTCTTCGACGATGCCAAGGTTGTTCTAGCCATTGAGAACCTGCCTTATTGGGAGGGCATTCCAAGCGAGACGGAGATGGAGATGCTCCATCGTGAATTCAATACGCCTTCGCTCCGCTATTGGCACGATATCGGGCATGGACAGGTTCGCGAGAACATTTGCGCGGGCGAACACCGCGCGTGGGTAAACCGCCTCCTCCCGATTATCGTCGGTTGCCACATTCACGACGTGATAGGCATAACAACCGACCATCTGGCTCCAGGGCAGGGAGGCATCGACTTCAGCGCCTTCCAAGCGCTTGCCGCCGATTCAATCGCGCATGTCTTCGAGCCATCGCAGTTGGTTGACCGCGAGGCGTTGGTGGAAGGCTTTGCCCTTGTCCGCCGCGCATGGTAGAATCCCCGCGACGCTTTTTTGAAAGGATCATGAAATGAGTGAACACGAATGCTCCGGCGACTGTTCCCACTGCAGCCATGCCGCCGAAGAGAAAAAGGAAGATTGCAAGCTTGAGAAGGCGATGTCGCAGATCAAGCACAAGATCGTCGTGATGTCCGGCAAAGGCGGCGTCGGCAAGAGCACTGTCGCGGTGAATCTCGCCATGGCGCTTGCCCAGTCTGGCAAGAAGGTTGGTCTTCTCGATATCGACATCCACGGGCCCAGCGTTCCGAAGATGCTGCATGTCGAGGGTGCGCAGGTTGGCGCCGACAACGGCCGCATCATTCCTGTCGAGGCATACGGCATCAAGGTCGTCTCCCTCGGCTTCCTCCTTGATTCCCCCGATAGCGCCGTAATCTGGCGCGGTCCGATGAAGATCGGAGTGATCAAGCAGTTCCTCTTGGATGTCGCCTGGGGCGCTCTCGACTATCTGGTGATCGACTCGCCGCCTGGCACTGGCGACGAGCCATTGACCGTTTGCCAGCTTCTCATGAAGGGCGGCAACGCTGGTGCGGTGGTTGTGACGACTCCCCAGGCCGTTGCGGCAACCGATGTCTCGAAGTCGCTGAACTTCTGCGAACAGATGAACTTCCCGGTGATTGGCATCGTCGAGAACATGAGTGGATTTGTCTGCCCGCACTGCGGCAAGATCACTCAGATTTTCTCGAAGGGCGCCGGCGACGATCTCGCAATGCGCTACGAGGTTCCGCTTCTCGGCAGCATTCCAATCGACCCGCTTGTGTGTTGCGGCGGCGATTCCGGACTTCCGTTTATCTCCGGCACTTCCGAATCGCCCACGAAGTCCGCCTTTTCCAAGATCGTGGAGTCCATCGGCGCGCTTGCGGTGGCGCGGGGCGCCGATTGAGATAACAGATAACAGTGAACAGATAACAAGTATCGCTGGGGGCTTCGCCCCAAGATCCCTTGCAGATTGGCGACGGCGAGGGCGCCGTCGCAACGCACGACGCGCAAAACTTGCCAACTTGAAAACACTGACAACTCTGTCAACTTGGCAACAACCGGCTGCTCCACTGCTAACTCGCACGTCGAGTTGTGCAGTCGCGCAGTGCTATCCAGTCCTAAGTTGTCTAGTGGCCAAGTTTTCAAGTTGCCAGAGTTGTCAAGTGCGCTGTGGATCGGGGCGCCGCTGACCCAGCGGCGATTGCGCGCGAACTGCGGTGCGGCCGCCGAGTCGGCGGCCCTCCGTTTGGCGCAGCCGCGCCGAAATTCTGCGCTGCAGGCGAAGGCGGCAGCGATATCTGTTATCTCAGGCTATTCCGCAACTTCGGCGATGAGGAAGACCTTGTCGTTCACGCGGACTTTGTCGGGGCAGGGGAATGTAGCCCAATCGCCACGGACGACTGATTCAAGCGCCGCATCGTCATGTCTCAACGAACCGACGGTGAGATCGACGACGCCGGTCGTGGGGCCGTGGATCTGAATGGCATCGCCTGTCTTGAGCGCATGGTCCTGGATAAGGACTTGCACCATCTTCGCCCTTGGGAAGTAGTCCATGACTATGCCGGCATGGAGTTTCTTCCGTGTGGCCTGGTTCTCGACGGTGTCGGTGAACTGGCCGGCGCCGGGACGCCCGTGGTAGAGGCCGCAGTTGAATTCGCGGTGGTAAACCTTCGCGCATTCTGCGACAAGCTGGTCGGCAAGGCCGGGCGTAAAAGCGCCGGCCATGACCGAATCGATCGCCTTGCGGTATGCGCCCACGACTGTCTTCACATACTCCGGATTGCGGGCGCGCCCTTCAATCTTGAACGATGATGCGCCGCACTCCATGAGATTGTCGATGAAGGGCAGCGAGCAAAGGTCTTTCGCCGAAAGGACGGTATGCGGGGTAACGCGGAACTCGGCGTCGGCCCCGACGCCTTCGCGCACTTCCTTTATGTAGTACTCTCGTCTGCACGGTTGCAGACAGAGCCCGCGGTTGCTTGAGCATCCGTATGCGTCGTGGGAGAGCATGCAGCGTCCGGAGACCGCCATGCAGATCGCGCCATGGACGAAGATTTCGACTTCGAGTCCGCTGTTCCTTGCAATGTCGGCGACCTCCGCCATGGTGCATTCGCGGGCAAGGACGACGCGCTCCGCGCCAAGATCGCGGAAATGGCGCGCCGCGATTGAATTCGAGCAGGACATCTGCGTCGAGATATGGAATGGCACTCCGTGTTTCCTGCAAATCTCAAGGGTGCCGAAATCGGCCACGAGAATCGCGTCGATGTCTGGCTTGACATTGGCGACGATGCGCTCGACTTCCGCCAGTTCCGATTCGAAGATGATGCTGTTGAGGGTGAGATACACCTTTAAGCCGTTGGCGTGACAGCGTGCCGCGGCTTCGGAGAGTTCCTCGCGGGTGAAGTTGCGCGAGGCCTGTTGGCGCATATTCAGTGTGCCGAGCCCGAGGTAAACGGCGTTTGCGCCAGCATCGATGGCGGCCTGAAGGGATGTCATGTCGCCGGCCGGGGCGAGAAGTTCCGGTGCTTTCATGTTCAATCGAAAACGGATTATTCGAAGACGGCCGAAGACGAGTTTGGATCGTCTTGGAGACGGCGGTACCAGATTTCAAGCGGGCCCTTGTCCTGTCCAAAGTGTTGGATGACTTCGCCCGGAGCGTAGGTCGTGAAGAGGATGTCCAGGAATTCGAGTGTTTCCTCAAACGGGCGTTGTGTCATTGAAGGCGCTCCGATGCGGAAGGAATAGTTCGATTTGAGCGCGATATCGGCATCGCACTCGAGGATGATGCGCTTCATGCCGTTGGTGTTGACGACGTGCATCGCTTCCGCTGTCGCGTCTGGAAGTTCCGGGAAAAAGCCGAATGGACCCATTTCGAATCCATGCGGAAGATCGCGGTCCGCCTCGATCGCGATGTAGGCGTCTTGCGTGAGAATCGGTTTTTCTGGGCTTGAAAGAGATGCGACGTCCCTGCCGACTTCGCGGAGGAGGGCGAGGCTGGATTTCTCCTTCATGATCGGCCAAAAGGCATCCTGTTCCGCGACAAACCAGTCCTGGCAGAGCGGAGAAGATGCGGCGGTGAGGCAGCACCAGACCAACAGTGCCGCAAGGATGCAATTGGAACGTGCAGGCGACGAAAGCAACGGGGCAGTCGCAATGACGCGCCATGCGATTGCCGATACAGCGGCCACGAAAAGCGGCATGATGGGCGTCTGGTAATCGTCGTACGGGAACGGACTCAAGATGTGCACGATGAATATCGCCGCAAAGCATGCGAGCCAAAGAAGCGGGCCGCCCCCGAAGGAGTCTTCACCGCGCGGAAAAACGGCGCGCCGTTTTTCCGCGGGGAGAAGCGCGATTGCGGCAATGGAAAGAATGGCGACACCGGCAAGCGCGATGTAGCCACGGGCGAGTCGTGCGAGAGATCCGGCAGTGAAGATGATCCCGCCGCCTTCACGCGCGGTGTGGAACGAATTCGCAAAGCGGAATGCGCTGAAGGATTCGTGGATCGGCTGGAAGAAGAAGAGGGCGAGACCGATGACACCGCCGATGCCGAAAGCGAGCCAATGCCAGCGCGGGGCAGGGGAATCAGTGCGCTTGCGGAAGGCGAGGACAAGCAACCAAATGCCTGCGACAGGCAGTGCGGCGCCGAGGGAGAGACGCGCGGCGGCGGCGCAGGCAAGAAAGAATCCACCCAGCGCGGAAAGCGGCGCGCCGTTTTTCAGGCGGAGGGAAGATTCGATTGAAAGCATTCCGCCAACAAGGCAAAGCGCCGAAAGTGCGTATGTCTTCGGAATGGAAGTGAAGTAAGTGTGGTATGGGCAGATTGCAAGGAGAATGAATGCGGTCAAAGCGGCGGCGCGTGAAAGCGGGGAACGGTTGCCATCGGCATCGCGAGGAACGGCCGATGCGGCGAGAAGGGCGGTTAGGATGGAGGCAATGAGACCGAGAATCGCCGTGAGGATGCGTCCGCCAAGGATGCCGGCTGGCGTCCAGAGCGGAGTGAACATCCCGTATGCCCAGGGGAGAAGCGGGCCTTGCGTGAAGAAGAAATCGCGGTATGGACGCAATCCGCGCGACACCATTTTCGCCGCGTAGAGGTACCATCCTTCGTCCTGGTTCAAATCGCCGAACCAAATCGTCGCGGCGGCGAGCAGAAGCGCCGCCATGCCCGACAACGCAACGAGAAATCCGAAGAAAACAGATACGGACTTCCGCGAATTTTCCTTGAGACCTTGTGTCATGATGGCAATGATATCAACGGCTGGTTACCATGGCAAATCCAACCTTGCCACAAAAACGAATCATGGAAATTCAAGGACGGCGTTGATCAGCTGTTCGTGCATGAACTCTAAAACATTTGTTCCTGTGCATTGTGCGCGGAGTATGCCGTGGCGGTCAACTATCATGCAGTGTCCGCGATGGCATGTCTCGGCGCCCATTGGACCGACCGCATTGCACGAGACGAATGCAGATCCCCATTTGTCGAACGACTCGTCGAAGGGACCCGACCTGCAAACGCTTTCGCGGCTCTTCGCATACGATGCGCGCGCCTCGGGAGTGTCGAGGGCGGACGCATGAAGCATGTCTGAACGTTTCCCGCCAGCGCCGCATGGGAGGAAACGGAGTTCGATGCCATCCCGTCTCAGGTCGTCTGGCAGGGCGTCGATTCCGTTGTCCGCGCAAATCATCAATGCGCAGCGGATGCCATTCAACTCGAAGACAGTGCGTTTGCGCGGGCCGGGGGTCAACCCCGCATTGATTTCGCCTTCGGTGAGCTTGTGCTTGCGCTGGGTGACAAGCCTGCCGTCCGGGTATGCAATCAAGTGCGTGTTGTACATTGTCGAGCCGTCAAGCTCGGCAATGCCCGCCATGACGACAATCCCATTCCGCTTCGCGATGGCGCGCACCTCGCGGGCGCTTGGTCCGTCGATTGGCTCGGCGACGGCACGCAGTGCTTGCTCCGTCATATCGAAGTCATAGCCATGTACGCACATTTCGGGGAAGAGCACTGCTTCCGCGCCAAGTAGCGCAGCCGCTTTCGAAATCGCGTCGATGCGGGGAAGAGTCGCGGCAGCGCCGTCTTTCGAGATTATCTGCGTGGAAGCGACATGGAGAATTCGTGGCATCGTACACCTCGTGTGGTTTTGTGAAATCATGGCGACGCGATTACAGCCTCGCGGAATGCAGTCGCGGATTCGCCATCGGGGTCGCGGGAGGATGCATCTATCCGCCAGTGCTGGATGGATTCCGTCATTTCGACAGGGCGGGCATGGATTGTCCAAAACGCGCCTAGTTCCGTTCCGGAATCGCGCCAGCCAGAGGGAAGAGTCGCGCCCCCACTGGAACGTCCAATGGGCTTGATGTCGGCGTCGTGTCTTGCATTAAGCCTGAGCATTGCCTCGGAAAGTTTCGACTCCGCGATCTCCGCCAAGACTGCGCGCCGCTCTTCGCGCTGCGACGCCACGAGAATGCGGTGCACTGTCGAGAGGATCGGCGCCAGCGCGATGCCAAGGAGCGCCACTACCACCAGCGCTTCAACGAGCGTGAAACCATTTCTGGAGTTTCCGTGGCGCATCGTTGGCTACGCGATCGGGAATGCGTGGAAGGCGAGTATCGCCATCACGCGCTCGACGTCGATTGGAAGGGTGGGGGGATTCGGCCCTTCGCCCGCGCTGATTGTCGCCGCGCCCTGAAGCGGACGGAGCAATCGGACGACAACCTTGCTGCCGCCGACGTAGTCGATGCCTGCAACGGGAACATCGCCTGGAATGTCGTTAACGACGAACGGCACCACGGTGGTGTGCATAGAGGCAACGCGCTCGACGACATTGGCGAATGAGAGTTCGACCTTCATGCCGTCATCTGAACGTTTCGCCGAAGCGATTTCAGCGGGACGCCAGCAGATGTCGCGCCCATACGCCATGCCGAGCGCGGCATTCGCCATGCGCACGCCGAGGACGAGGTTCGCGTACGCTGTGTTGTGGATGAAGTCTGACATCGGCAGATCGAGCGTGGGAACGACCGCGACTCCCGGAATCTCGTGCGCGGCGATGCGCTGCTGTTCGCGGACGATCGACCAATGGAAGTCGCCATCGCCATTCGTGAGACGATTCAGCTGCGCGGTGATCACAGGGAGGGAATCGTCGCCGAGAGCCTTGCGCCACGATGCGACGGCGTCGCCGAAGCGCCTGCAGTAGCTTTCGGCGGCACCCTTGTAGGTGTCGGCGCAACCCTGGTACCAGACGAAACCGCGGACGCGGCCGCCGACCTTCCTGATGCAATCGAGCATGTTCTCGTAGAGGCCGTGGTCGCCCGGCTCGTTTGGATTCCAACCGCAGAGCGGGGAGCCGCCGAGCGAAGTCTGGACAAGTCCAATCGGGTAGCCGAGTTCGCTTTTGAGCTTGCGCGCGAAGGCGATGTATGGCGAGTGGCCAGAGTTCGCGGTTTCGCGGTTGACTGGGTGTGCGGTGTCGGTCGAATCGTTCAGAGGATGTGTCGCGATCGCCCAGCGGCATGCGTTGTTGAAGACGTGTATGCCGAGCTCTGGCGGATCGTTGACGGGATCGCGTCCGTAGCCGGCCGAGTTGCTTTGTCCGGTGATTACCCAGAGATCGCCCACGCCGACGAAGTGACGGATGTCACCGCGAATCGACCACTCCGCCTCTTGGCAACTGTCCTGATGGAAACGAGTCTCGATACGGTAGAGGCCACCGGCGGGAATACCGCGAAGAGTGGTGCGCCAGGTTCCGTTGTCGGCGGTTTCATCGGCATCGTGCCAGGTAAACGAAGCGCCGATTGGCAGGCAGCTGTTTTCGTGGACAACGCGCAACTGCACATGGCCGTGTTCGGTAAACGCCCAGCGGCCGGAAAGCTCGATGTCCGCCTTGCCGTCAACCTGCTGTAGGATTGTCCAGTCGGACGGGCCTTGTTCGATGATGACGCCAGTTTGATCGATCATTTGAAACTCCGATTAGGTAGTAGGTATGCCTACAAAACTAACTCATGGGGCGACGGTAACGGAATGGCGGGAGCCAGTCACGGGGACGTCGATGGTGACGGCGCCGGTCGCTGCATCAAAGGCGAAGTCGGACTTTTGTCCGTCAATAGTAATCGCAGAAGGCTTGGCCGCCGCCCACACGAGCAGCTTGCCGCCGTCGCGCAGGCCGAAGCGGAGCACTCCATCGGGGCCGACAGCCTTGTCGATGACCGCGCCGGCGCTGTTCAGCTTGTCGGTAAGACCGACTGGAGCGAAGCCGCCTTCGACAGGCACGAACGTGAAAAGCTCGTAGCTGAGCGGCTTGAGGACAAATTCGACGCGCGTCTCGCGCTTCACGCGGCGGAGTTCACCGGTTGTGTTGATGAAGACGACAAGATCGTCGCCACAATCGAATCCTTCGATTTCCGCGGCGCTCGTGGAGCCGGACGCGGGATCGCGCTTCACGTCGTCGCCCTTCGGGAAGTGCGTGTGGAATGCGCCGATGATGCCAGCGCGGTCGTTCGTGTTGAAGATCTTGAACGGAATATCCCTGTCGAGCGTGTTCTCGAAGAGGCAGTCGCGAGTCGGGCGGCCGTAGCTGCTGGCGCGGAGGATCGTGCCATCGGAGCATACCAGTGTGCGGAGGACGTCGAAGTTGTGGCCTTCGGGCTTGTCGGAAACATAGATCGGGCCACCGCTCACGGCGCGCCCCGCCGCATGGTACGGGCCGACCTCGTGACCAGACTGGAACATGTCCCAGTCCGGCTTGATGAACTCGCCGAACCACAGGCTGATCTGCGCATTGGCGACCATGTGGAGACCGTGGGAAGAAGGATCGCCTGGCCAGAAGTCAGTGAAGGAGCGCGTCACATTCGATGCGAGCGTCTGGTAGATCACGTCCGTGCCCTGCGACATGCAGTTGATCAGGCGCCCCTGGAAGTGCGTGTTCACCGCGCCTTCGAGAGCCTCGTGGTAGCGGCGCATCAGTTCGGTGCGACCGCCTAGACCGCGCGAAACGCCTTCGAGCGCGCCCTGGTTATCGACCTTCACGCCATCGACGCCCTGTTCGCGCAGGTAGCGGTGGAAGTCCTGGTAGAAGCGGTGGATGTCTTCTGGAACGACCACGCCGATCACATTGCCGAACGCCTCGTTCAGGCCGGGCGAGTGCTTCAGCAGGCTGGGGGAGAATACACGGCGCTCGTCTATCACACGATACTGCGGGAACGACTTTGGATCGATGCCGCCCCAATAGCCTTCGAGCGCGTGCCACACGATGAACGTATCGACATCGAACTCGTTCTTCGCCATGGCGACGGTCGCCTTGAGTCCGCCGGGGAACTTGTCGTTCGCCGCGAACTTCGTGAGGCGATTCTCGCCGGTCGTCTGCTGGGCGAAGGAGAGCCAGCCATCGTCGAGGATGAGAAGACGCGGATTCACGCCACCCTTCGCAAAGCTTTCAAGGCCGATGCGGACCTTGTCATGGGAGACATCGCCGTAGAAGGCGTCCCAAGTGCACCAGCCGAACTGGTCGATGAAATCGGGAATCTGCTTTTCGGAACTGAGGCGGCCGCGCCCCATCCACTTGCAGATGCTTTCCGCTGACTCGTGGATAAGCGAGTAGGGATTGTCGCCGACCGCGACAAAGAGACCTGTCGATGATTTGCCCACGATGGCGGGGTCGCCGCTTTCGGCGACGAGATGGAGGCGGTTGTTCTCATCGCCTTCGATCGCGCAGTGGAAAGCGCCGTCGAGGAGCGGGAAGAAGGTCGCGAACTTGCCATCGCCGAGATCGACCAGCATGAACTGGGTATCGGCGGGAATCTCTGAAACCTTCGTGCCAAAGCGCGGGGTGTTCCACCATGCGTCGTAGCGGTAGCTGCACACGAAGCGCTTCATGGCGGGGAGTTCGCCGATTTCGTAGATCGCGCGGTCTGCGGGCTTTTCGGTTTCGAAATGGAGGAAGACGCCGTTGGCAAGCGGGTCCTGGATGGTGGAGACAGTCGCGGGCGCGCCTGAAATCAAGGCGAGGCCATCGAAGGCGAGAATGCCGTTGGCGAGGGAAATCAACGTGGATGTCATTTGCTATCCTTGGTTTGAACTTACGAAAAGAAAACGATGGGAAGATTATAAGGCAATGGCGAATTGGGAACAAGAGGACGGATTTTCAACTCTACCTTCCATCTTGTACCGCCAATGTTGGAATGCTACCCTTCTCTTCATGGGAACCGTGTATGAACCACAGCCGATGGAACTTCTTGGCGGGGCGCCTGGTCGCGCCCATGCGATCGGCGTTTGCGGCGTTGGAGTGGCGGGTGTCGCCGCATGGCTCGCGCGCAAGGGCTGGAAGGTTTCCGGCTGCGATTCACTGGCTGGCGGGAAGACGGCGGAATGGCTTCGGGCGCAGGGTGTCGATGTCGTCGCCGGACACGATCCTTCGCACATTGATTCCGATTGCGACATCCTCATCCACACTGCCGCCGTTGCGGCGTCGCATCCCGAAATGCGGCGCGCCGCGGAATTGGGCGTTCCCGTGTTGCGTCGCGGACTCGCGCTTGCCGCGCTTCTTGGCGGGTGTCGCGCCGTCGCCGTTTGCGGCACGCACGGCAAGACTACAACCACGACATTCGCGACACGGTTGCTCCGCGCGCTTGGAGATGATGCAGGATGGTGTCTCGGCGGCACGGCGGAAGGGCTCGATGGATATTCGGGCGGAGGGATGACAGTCGATTCGATCGTAGTCGCCGAGTCCGACGAGAGCGACGGAACCCTCGCTGCGTACGCGCCGTATATCATGGTCGTCAACAACATCGAATTCGACCACATGGAACACTTCGAAGGCGAGGCCGCCTTGGTCGAGTGCTTCGTTTCCGCGGCGCGAAAAACGCGGCGCGCCGTTATTTTCGGTGCGGATTCGCGGCGCGCCGTCCAAGTCGCGCAATCAGCATCGGTACAGGCGATCGGCTTCGGCTTTTGCGAAAGCGCGGAAATGCGCGCGACCAATCTGCGCATGGATGCGAATGGAACGACATTCGAGATGTCGTGGCGCGGCGCACCGCTTGGCGATGTCCGCATCGATTCGCCTGGACGCCACAATGTGCTCAATGCGCTTGGAGCGGCGACAGTGGCTGTCTCCCTTGGACACGATCCAGCAGAGGTGGCAGGCGGGATGCGTTCGCTTGGCGCGCTTCCAGAACGCCGCTTCGAATGCCTCGCAAACACAAATGGCATTCGCGTTGTTTCGGATTACTCGCACCATCCCACGGAAATCAAGGCGCTCGTCGAAGTGGCGCGCCTGCAAAATGCGAAGCGCATCGTCGCGCTTTTCCAGCCTCACCGCTACACGCGCACGCTCGCGCTTGGCGCAGATTTCCCGCCATCCTTTTCAGGCATCGACAAGCTTGTGATCTCGCCTGTCTTCGAGGCTTCCGAAGCGCCGATAGACGGCGGGCATTCAAGCGATTTGTATGCGCGGTTCCGTAATGCAACCGGGGCAGGGGAGTCGATTCCCGTGCCGATGATTGCGCCGTCGCTTGACGCCGCCCGCGACTATCTGCTGCACGAGTTGCGCGATGGGGATTTGTTTCTCGCGATTGGCGCGGGAGACATTGTTCGCACCGCTCGTGAGATTGCGCAAGCGGTGCAAAGTGGGGAATTTGGCTGCCAGGCGGTGTCTGATGAGTTCGCGGACATAAGACTTTCGCGTGATTACCCGCTTGGCCGCCACACTGGCTATGGGGTGGGGGGATGTGCCGACTGGTTCGCGGCGCCTGCGAACGAAACAGAACTTGGATCGCTTGTCGCGCGGCTCTCGCAGCGCGGGATCCAATGGCGCGTCGCTGGCGCGGGAATGAACACTCTCGTGAGCGACCTCGGCGTTTCGGGTGTTGTGATCAGTCTCGATGCGCCAGACTTCACATTCTTCGAGCGCACTGGCGATGAGACTGTGCGGTGTGGCGCGGGGCTTTCCGGCGCGGCGTTGCTCGACAGGCTCGAACGCGAAGGGCTGTCCGGGCTTGAATTTCTGGAGGGCGTACCAGGCAGACTGGGTGGATTCCTCGCCATGAACGCTGGCGCCCACGGCGATGAAATCTGCAGTCATGTCGAGTCCATTCACCATTTGAATGGCGACGGCTCACGCGCTATAATTCCCCGCGATGACTTGGCGTATGGGTACCGCGAATGCGAGAGTCTTGTCGGGCGCATTGCGCTTGGGGCGGAATTCCGCCTGAAGCGTGACACGTCCGAAGCAATCCGCGAGCGGCGCGCCGCTTTCCGCGCAAAGCGAATCAACCTTGCGGGGATGCGAACCGATGGGTCGGTTTTCAAGAATCCACCGGGCGCATCTGCCGGGAAGTTGATCGAAGAGGCGGGATGCAAGGGGCTGCGTGTCGGCGGGGCTTTCGTGGCGGACATCCATGCGAACGTGATCGCCGTGGACGCATGGGCTACGGCTTCGGATGTGCTGTCGCTGATCGATATCGTGCGCAGGCGTGTCGCGAAGGCATCGGGAATCCGGCTTGTGCCGGAGGTAAGGATTTTGGACAGGGCCGCATGGCCGTTTTGACGTGAGTTGTAGATCATGGCGCGTTTCAAGAAAGTTGCCGTCCTGATGGGCGGCGTATCGACGGAGAGGGACATCTCGTTCCTCTCCGGCGAATCGGTTTTGAAGGGTTTGCTCGAAGCCGGCTACGACGCTGTTCCGCATGTGCTGGATTCCGAATCGATCGGCGAACTGCCGCATGGCGTCGAGGCCGTGTTCCTCGCGTTGCACGGCGGCTATGGCGAAGGTGGTGGGGCGCAGGCCGATCTTGACAGGATGGGAGTCCCATACACGGGATCCGGCGCGGCCGCCAGCCGCATCGCGATGGACAAGATACAGACGAAGCGTCTCTTCGACAGCCATGGCATCCGCAATGCGGAGTGGACGGTCGTGAAGCGCGGCGACGACCGCATGCCCTTTGCGGCGCCCTTGGTGGCGAAGACTCCCGATGGCGGTTCGAGCGTGGGCGTGACGATCGTCCACGAAGAGAAAGACTGGGCTCCGGCGCTTGCCGAGGCGCGCAAGTATGGCGATGACGTGCTGGTAGAAAAGTTCATCGCGGGGCGCGAATGGACCGTGGGCATCCTCAACGGCGAAAGTCTCCCGGTCATCGAGATCCAGACCCCCGACTGGTATGACTTTAACTCCAAGTACAAGGCGCATGGCACGACACACTACGTCTTCCCCGAGGACCCTGCCGACGCCGATCTGCTTGCGCGTTGTTCCGCCGCCGCGCGCGATGCCTTCAAGGCGTTTGGAGCGCGTGGCCTTGGGCGCATCGACTTCCGCATTTCCCCCGATGGCGAATGCTTCGCACTCGAGTTGAATTCGCTTCCCGGCTTCACTTCCACAAGCCTTCTTCCGAAGGCGGCGGCGAAGGCGGGCATCCCGTTCCCAGAACTTTGCTCGCGGGTCATGGAGGCGGCGGCATTCGATCCTGTCGCCAAGGAATAATCGAAGTGGGCTGGTTCAATCCATTCAGGCGCAAGAAGCGCGAAAACAGGAACACGCTAAATGCTTCGGCCACTTTGACGCGGCCGCAGCAACTTGACGTGCCCATGCGTGTTTCGCGTCCGTGGGTGTGGAACCTCCTTTGCCTCATGCTGGTTCTCGCCGCGATCGCCGGAGCGATTTACGGGATACGCACATATCTGGCAAATTCACCACGCTATCGCCTGAGGCAGGTGGTGATCAATGCGCAGACGCTCGACGAGGACCTTCTCCGCGCCTATCTCCACATCGAGACCGGCACGCCTATTTTCGACATCGACCTCGCAGTTGTCAGGAAGAGATACCTTGAAATGTCAACGATCTCGTCGGTCCGTGTGACCCGCAAGCTGCCCGATACGCTCGTGATCATGATCGACGAGCGCGATCCCGTGGCCAGGCTCGGCCGCACCAATCTTGTGATCGACGACTCCGGAACCGTGTTCGTGCTTCCAGGCGGCACCCGCAGCCTTCCAATCATCACGGGATACCAGCATCTGCGCGGCAATCCACTCGCCCCAGGCGACAAGGCCACGGGCCTGCTTGTCTCGGCGATCGAACTCGTCCGCTACGCAGGCGACGACGAAGGGCACCTTCCGATGACGGACATCGACCTTTCCAACAGCGACTATCTCCTTTGCACGCTCTACGACCAGCGCCAGGCCCGTATCTCCTGGGACAACATGACCTCGAGATCGGAACAGTCCCGCGAATCCCTCAAGATGCGCGTGTGCAGGCTTCTCGCCGCCATGAACGATTCCCGTGCCGAAGGGCATTCGCTTTTCGACGCCTCTCTTGACTCTGACACCATACGCGCGATTTATTGATTGTTTCACAAGGAGCTTTTTCACGAATGGCATACCACCCGATAGTAGCTGTGGAGATTGGCACGAGCCGCACGGTCGTGATGGTTGGCGTGTCGATCGGCCGCGGCGAGATACGCATTGAGGAGACAAGCACCGAGGTGACCAATGGCATGTGCAAGGGCGGCATAGTGTCGCTGCCAGACGTCCAAAAGTCGCTTCAGAACGCCATCGGAAAACTTCAGGGCAAGATCGCCATCAAGATTTCGAGCATAGTCCTTGGCGTTTCCGATCCTTCGATTACTTCGATGGTCAATGACAGCGTCAAGCACTTCCCGGAAGGGGACCATCTCGTGATCGGCGACGACCTCGAGGAGGTGAACAACATGGCTTCGGCCGTTGCCCTCCCGGCGGGCTATGACCTGATGCATTCGTTTCCGCTTTGCTACTCGCTCAATGGAAGGCAGGGGATAGTAAACCCCATCAACATGCATGGGGCGAGCCTCGGCCTGAAAACGCTTTCGCTTGCGATAGCGCATGACCGAGTCGATAACATCATGCGCGTCCCGATCAGCTGCGGACTCGAGGCCGAAGGCGCGTTCACGGGCCTTGCCGCCGCGCATGCCGTTCTCACGGAAGACCAGAAGCAGCGCGGCGTAGCCGTGATCGACCTCGGCGGCGGAACGACAAAATACGTCTCCTGCGAAGGCGGCATCATAACGACTGCCGGCGTGCTCGGCATCGGTGGCGACCACGTTACCAACGACCTCGCGATAGCCTTCAAGTGCACGACCCCGGAGGCGGAGGCGATGAAACTCAAGAAGGGTTCGGCGACAATCGATCCAGCCGTCGCCTCCGAACGATACTCGCTGCCGAAGGACATCGTCTCCGGCGGACGATTCGCAAGCGTCCGCGCGATCCACACGGTGATCAACGCCCGCATGGACGAGATATTCCGCCTGATCCGCGCCGAGATGAACGACAGCGGCGCACTCGGCCGAATCGGCGCCGGAGTGGTCCTGACTGGCGGAGGCGCGCAGATGCCGAACGTCTGCGCGCTCGCCAGCGACATCTTCGGATGTCCAGCGACAATCGGCGCGCCTGTCAACGTGCGCGGCCTGGAAGGCGTCGCAAATCCGGCATCACTCGCTTCCGCCGCAGGGCTCGTCATCCAGGGCGCAGGATATGGACTCGACGAATCCGAGACTTCAAACGCCGTCAGCAAATTCCTCAAGGGGATTTTCGGACAATGAACAACGAAGACAACAGCTTTGTCCTTGTGGGCGTCGGCGGCGCCGGATGCCGTATCGCCGCCGCCGCGGTCGATTCGTTTGGCCCTGGCTTGAAAGCGCTGGGCTTTGACTCGGATGCGCTTGAATCCCGGCAAATCGAATCCTTCCGTTGCTCCGTGCTTGGCGCTTCGCGCCTCGATGGGCGCGGCACTGGCGGCGACCGCGTGAATGGCAAACTTGCGGCGCAGGACGACGCACAGCGTATCCGAGAGGCCTTGACCGGCGCCCGCACGGTTGTAGTAGTCTGTGGCCTCGGCGGAGGTTTCGGCGGCGGAGCCACTCCGGAAATCATCCATTTGGCTCGCGAAGCCGGAATGACGACCCTCTGTTTCGCGACGCTTCCGTTTTCTTTCGAGGGCGCCAAGCGCCGTAGCGAGGCCGATCGCGCCGTCGCACTGCTCGAGGAAAATTCCGATGCCCTCGCGGTAATCCCGCTTGACGACCTTTTCGCCGATGCCAACCCCGATGGCGACCTTGCCCTGCTGGAGGCCACGGCTCGCGCCACGACTCTTCTGGCCGATGCGATTTCCGTTTTCTGGCGCCTTCTCCTGACGCCCGGTTTCGTCCGCTTCAACCCGGACGACCTGAATGCGCTCCTGCGTTCCGGCGGCGGCCGTTTCCGCTTCGCGGTTTCTGAATCATCCGATCCCGCCAATCGCGCTTCCGCGGCGGTAAAGGCGATTGTCGGATCGAAACTCATGCGCGGCGGCGCATCTCTTTCCGACTCCAACACCATCGTGCTTGGCGTGCTTGGTGGCGAAGACCTCCGCCTCAACGAGCTGTCGATCGCCTCTTCCGGAATCACCTCCGCATGCCGCCAGGGTTGCGCCCTCCATCTGGGCACCGTCCTCGACAGGCGTTTCGATGGCTCGATCCGCCTTGTCGCACTGGCCTTCGAAAACTGGCGCGCGTCGGCTGGCGATGCACCGGAAGAGCTCGTCGTGCCCGAACAGCAAACACCCCGCAAATCACGCAGTCGCTCAAATCCGCGTTCGAAACTCGGCTTCGGCACGCTGGGCCTCGGCCGCTTCCGCCAGACTGCGCCAACGATGCATGGCAACGACAACCTGGACGAACCGACATACCTTCGCCGCGGAATAACACTCCCTCGATAACCATCTGGATCACGGATCAACCACCATGAACGAACAGGACATTCTCAAGATTCTCGCAGATTCGGAAGCGCTTCTGACCGGTCACTTCGAGCTTCGCTCCGGCCTGCACTCCGACCGCTACTTCCAGTGCGCGAACCTGCTTCGCTTCCCGCGTCTTGCCGAGCGCCTTTGCGTCGAACTAGCGGCGCGCCTTCGCGCAGCGGTTCCAGGCATCGACTTCGATGGCGTGATTTCCCCCGCGCTTGGCGGCATTCTCGTCGGACACGAAATGGGGCGCGCCTTCGACAAGAAGCACATCTTCGCGGAAAAGGCGGATGGCAAGCTTGTGCTGCGCCGCTTCGCGATCCGTCCAGGCGAGCGTTATCTTGTCGCCGAAGACGTGGTGACACGCGGCGGCCGCGTGCAGGAGACGATCGATATCGTCAAGGCTGCCGGCGGCATTCCCGCCGCGGTCACGGTGCTTGTGGACCGCAGCGGCGGCACCGCCTCTTTCGAGTGTCCGTTCGTCAGCCTGCTCCAGATGACGCCCACGACATGGGATCCCGCCGACTGCCCGCTTTGCAAGCAGGGTAGCAAGAGCGTCCATCCCGGTTCCTGAGGAACATCCATGAACAAATACGCGGTGCTTGAGTCCGAGTTCACTGAGACATATCGTGGACTCGAACGCGATTTGATGGAAGGCAAACCACGCTCAAGGCGTTGGCTTGACTTCGCGTCTAGATTCGGAAAAATCGCGAAGCGAAACAGGCGTCTTCCAGCCGCATCGCTCAAGGCGCGACTTTATCCAATGCTGGCCGACGAGTGCGATCCAGTGATCTGGACTCGCACGCCATTTCTCTTCGAGACTTGCCTGCGTCACCCTTGGAACTGGGGCTGCCCGGATTTCAACGCACCTGGTTCCCAGGCCTATCGCGACCGCATAGACGTTTGCAATGATTCCGCCGCGCGCGACCGCATAAAGCTCTTCAGCCTCTGGCAGCCAAGGAACAACGCCTTCACCGGACTTTGGAATCTCTATGGCGATTGTTTCGATGTTGACCACCATTGCATCGGCTACTCCACGCTCTTCCGCGAAGGTTTCAATGGCATCCGTTCCAGAATCCTCGCCCGTCCTCGCCAGAATGCCGAAACGCGCGCCATGGTTGCGGGCATTGACGCCGTTCTCCGCATCGCCTCGCGCTTTGCCACCGCCGCCCGCAAGCGTCTTGAGTCCGATACTTCGCTTGATTCCGAACAGCGCCACTTCCTGTCGCTTTCCGCATCCATCTACGAACGCATTCCAGCGCTTCCGCCCCAGACCTTCGCGGAAGGCCTCGCGATGATTCTCTTCACACGGGAAGTCATAGCCTCGATAGAGAACATCGGCATCTCAGTGCTTGGGCGTCCGGACCTTTTGCTCACGCCTCTTTACGAGGCCGATCTCGCCGCTGGCCGCATCACGGAGGATGGGGCAGGGGATCTTGTCGCCCGCTGGATGCTCGTGCACGACATCAAGATGGATTCCCGTTCCCGTTCTTGGCCGGAAACAAGCACCACGATGGTTCTCGGCGGCGCCGATCCGGCAACTGGCAAATTCGTCGATACCGCTGTCACCCGCCTTTTCATACAAACCCATGTGAGTCTCGGCATAATGAGTCCGAAACTCAATTGCCGCACCTCCGCGGCCGCGCCACAGGGCTACTTTGACTTTGTGTCGAAGTTTGTGACAGGGGCCGCGAACAATTTTGCGTTCTCGAACGACGACATCCTCATCCCCGCGTTGCAGCGCCATGGCAAGTCGCTTTCCGACGCCCGTAATTTCGTGAACGGCGGATGCCAGGAACCAATCTGCGAAGGCGTCGAACATTCCGCTGGGGCAGGGTACTATTTCAACATCGCCCGAACCTTCGAGTTTTTCTTTGCGGGGTCGCCAAAGGCGGATACGCCCGAACTTGCCGCAGCCGTAAAGACACTGGGGTTGGACAAGCCGCTTCCGAAACGCGCCCCAGCAGATTTCGACGCATTCTACGCCGCGTTCATGAAAACCCTGTCGCGAGTGATTCGCACCGGCGCCTCATGGTGGCGCGCGGGCGGCTTGCACTTTGAGCGCCGCCACCCATCGCCTGTGTTCTCCGCGACAATCTCCGACTGCATCGAGAAGGGACGCGACTACACGGCTGGCGGCGCGCGATACAATCCCACGGGATGCGCACTCGTCGGACTTGCGGATGTCGTCAACGGACTCGCCGCGGTTCGCATCGCGATCTATCGCGACAAATTTACGACCTTCGGGGAACTTCGCTCGGCAGTGCGCGCGAACTGGCATGGATACGAAGCGCTTCGCAACCGCATCCTCGCTCTTCCTCGCTTTGGCGGCAACGACAAGGAAGTCGCGGAACTCGCCGCGCGTTTCGCCCGAGATGTAACCGCTGTTGTCGCCGCGTGCCGCAACGAAAGAGGCGAACACTTCCAACCGAGTTTCTTCGTCTATTACTTCTACCGTCACTTCGGCGACCAAACCGGCGCAACGCCTGATGGCCGCCACGCCGGCGATCCGCTTTCGCAGGGCATCGCTCCGAATCGCGTGAATGCGCCGAGGAGCGTGACGGATACAGTCGATTTCCTTCGCGCCATCGACTTCTCCTGTTCGCCTGGAAACGCCGTGCTCGACTTCCAGCTGCCGGCATCGAAGGCGTTGACGCCCCCAGTGGTTTCGGCGCTACTGCGCACTTCCTGCTCGGCGGGGATTCCGTGCATGCAGCCGGACATCGTCGATGTCGCGGAAATGAAGGATGCGCAGGAGAATCCCGCCGCCCATCGGGATTTGATCGTGCGAATATCCGGGCTTTCCGCAGTATTCGTTTCCCTGGACAAGTGGATCCAGGACGAGATGATTACCCGCCACCAATTCGCGGTTTAATCCCGCCTGTTTCGTGCATTGATTCCCCTAATGCTTCAAACTCACTTTGACCTTGAAGAAGTGGTGCTTGGGTAGGGCGGGGAGCCAGGCATCGCCAAGTTTTTCCTTGCCGAGAACCGTGTAGATCCGGCCGTCAAGATTGGGTTTCCATGTGACGATTGGATTGCCATTTGCATCCACGTCTATGCACGCGAGGAACCTATCGTCGGGATTGGTTGGATCGACGCCCGTGATGTAGCATTCCCAGACCCGGTTTACGCCATTGGCCGCGAACCGAAGCATTGCGGTTTCGCATTCACTTTCATTGGCGGTCGGCGCAACCACCCCCTTTTCGATCAGCCATGAATATGGAACAATCTCTTCGATGGAAAGCGAGGCGTCTGTCGCCTCATGGCAACCCAGGTCGATCCGGCCGCGGAAAATTCGTGGATTGCCATCGATGTCGCAAATGGCGTTCGAGAGCCCGTTCGATCCCGCGTTGATGCACGGCGAAGTGAACCGCAGGCGATAGTCGCCATTTCCTGGATCGGTGAACTGCGGATCGCAATCGATGATCCCCACATACTCGTGAGAATCGAAATCGCTTGGAGGCTCGATTGGGCCCTGAAGGCAGCCCGCGATGCAATCGCAGTTTCTGGCAGCGTATGCGCCACCGCCCAATGAATTTCCCCAGACAATGCAATTTGCGAGCGAACAATCATGGACAACCGATCCATATTCGCTGGGGGAGTCAACAGTGTTTCCGGCAACCGTACATGAACTCATCGCAGAGTTTTTTACTGTCGATGCCTGGAATGAACTCGTGGAATCATTTTCGCAAATCAGGCAATTGTCAATCAGTGGCGCGAGTGAAATCGCGCTGGCTTCCGCGCCACTGTTGCCGCGGAATATGCAGCGCCTGTACACCCCTCCAACCGCGCCTCCAACGCCCATGTCGCACTCGGAGCAACCGGGGATGGCGGCAATGTTGCCGGAGACGATGCAGTCCTCGACAATGCCTCCGACAACGCCGCCGGCGAGGTATTGGTTTCCGGAAGATACATCGCAGAGTCCATTGCGGATCGTGAAGCCACGCAAGACGACGTTTGTCGTCGCCGACAACGCCGCGCAGATATTCGTGCCGCCACCGTCGATGACCGTCTTTCCAGCGCCATTGACGGATCGAATTGAAAGCGCCTTGGTGCGCGAGTCCAGCCAGATGTCCTCCAATTCGGGAAGCCATGCGAGGGTGTCCGGGGTAGGGTAGGCATCGCCGAACATCCACCAGAAGGCGACATATCCGAGATTGTAAATGCCGTTCACCTCGAACGGCGGATATACGCCGTCGCCGACAATGATTTCATCGCCGCTTTCCGAGGCGTCCACGGCGGCCTGTATCGTCGCGAACGCATCGGCCCACGACAGGCCGGAATGTGCATCGGAACCGGTTTGCGAGACAAAGCGCGTCACTGGATTCTTATGGGGTGGGGGAACCGCCGATGACTCATAGCATCCGACATCTATCCGCCCGAAGATTATGCGGGTCTGCCCATCCAGGTCGCAGGTGGCGGTTGTCATCTCGTTCGATCCCGCGTTGATGCACGGCGAATCCGAACGAAGGTGGAAATCGCCATTCGCGGCGTCAATGAAAAGCGGGTTGGCGACGAAATTCCCCTGACCGTCCATCGATTCCCTCAGGCAGCACGACTCGGCAAAACAGTACTCCATGGATGGTTCGACATGGCCTGGCGATGAATTGCCCCAGACAATGCAATCGCCCAGGGTGCATCTCGCGACCACGACGCCTTCCGTGCACTCATTTCCGGCTATCGTGCAGGAAACAAACGCGCCTTTCTCCTCGTCATTGAACTCGCTCGGCGTATTCGCCACGATACCGTCCATGCCGCCAGTGTTCCCGTAAAGCAGGCAGTTTTCAAGCGAGCGGGCCTCCGAAACGGCGCCGCACCAGCCGCTGTTGCCCATGAACACGCAGCGACTGTACGCACCGGCAACGACGCCACCCGCGCCGTGTTCATTGTCAGGCGTGGAAACATTGCCGGCGATGACGCAGTCCTCGACAATGCCTCCGACAACGCCACCGGCAAGGTATTGGTAATCGACATCGCATAATCCGTTGCGAATGGTGAATCCACGCATGAGGACATTTGTCGTTGCCGACAGGGTAGCGCAGATATTCGTGCCGCCGCCGTCGATGACCGTATTCTCCGCGCCACTGAGGGACGTGATGGAAATCGATTTTGCGCGTGAGTTCCGCCATGCATCTTCCATCCTCCGCCACATATCTTCCATCCCAGGATCCCAGGCATACCAGGTGCCAAGGGCTTGACTGGGAGAGGTGTCGGAGAACCCCCAGACGACACAGATTTCAGCGATATCCGCAAGGCTGTTCACCTCGAACGGCGGATATACGCCGTCGCCGACAATGATTTCATCGCCGCTTTCCGAGGCGTCCACGGCGGCCTGTATCGTCGCGAACGCATTGGCCCACGACAGGCCGGAATGCGCATCGGAACCATTCCGGGCGACATAGAGCCTGGTGTTCGCGTTCGCGGCAAGTGCCATCGCGCAAATCGCGGCGGCGAGTGCAATGCGTCGTTCAATCCTCATGCTTGCCATGGTGTAGTTTCGGTGGAATTTTGTCAATGCAAAACTGCGTCAAAATCATGCGGGATGCAATGTCGCATAATATGAGTTATGTCAACTTGGGCGGTGCGCACGCGGGTGGAAGTTCTTGTGGGTCGCGACTAGACGACCTGCATCGACATGCGTGTAAATCTGAGTTGTCTCGACGCTGGCATGTCCAAGCATCTCCTGGATAACGCGAATCTGCGCGCCATGTTCAAGCAGATGAGTGGCGAAGCAGTGACGCAATGTGTGCGGATGAATCTGTCCGGCAAGCCCGGCTTCGCGCGCGCGCTTGGCCAGCATCTTCCAGATTCCCTGGCGCGAAAAACGCTCGCCAAGGCGTGTCAAGAAAACCTCGGGGACATCCTGGCCAGGACGAACCAGCTTCGGCCTGACCCCATCCAAGTAGATGCTGAGGGCATCCGCGGCAATGCTGCCGATTGGAACGATTCTCTGTTTGTCGCCCTTGCCCAGGCAACGCAGGTATTTCGCATCGAGATGGAGATCGCTCATGCGGAGCATCGCGAGCTCCGAAACGCGCAAACCGCAGGCGTAGAAGGTTTCAAGGATGGCACGGTCGCGGATTGAAAGCGGATCATTGCCAGCGGGCGCGGCAAGAAGTGCTACGATGTCATCCTCCGTCACAACCTTTGGAAGCTGCAATCCGCGGCGCGCCGCATGGAGTACGGAAGCGACATTCGAATCGATGATTCCTTCCGATGTCAGGTACGCGAAAAAGACCTTCAAGGCGACGAGACGACGCGCGGAAGTCGCCGGCGCCATTTCGCGGATTTTCAGATCCTCGAGATATTCCTGGAGATCGGTGCGCCTGACGGCACTTGGATATTTGATCCCACGGTCCGAAAGGAACTCGGCGAAATCGGCCAAGTCGCGACCGTATGATTCGCGAGTGTTATGCGACAGGCCGCGTTCGAGAACCAGGTAGTCGAGGAATTGTCTTATCGCGGAATCCATGCTACCTCCCCTGCCCCACAAGCGCCTTGTACCCGAGTTTCACAAGAATGGCGCAACATATCCTGCCTGATTCTGGATGTATCGAGAAAACGTCCATGGCGACCATTATGCCATTCTTTGAGTCCCAGATAATAGAAATACTTAAAGAAATGACGATCAGTGTACCGGGGGAAAGCAACGGTGTTGTTTCTCACGGGATTTTGGCTATAATGGCGACATGCATCGGTGAGGCACAACGAGGCCCGTTGCAATTAGCCCAATGTCTGTTTCAATCAAGAGCAGCCCGCATTCCATGGATATCGACGTTTACTTTGAAAACAATCGCGAGTCCATCCTCGCCGATTGGTTTGAACTGCTGAGGATGCCGACAATCGGTTCCGATCCCGCGCGGCTTGGTGATTGCGCCCGTTGCACGGCGTGGCTAAAGCGTTATCTTCGTCCGCTTGGCTTCACTTCCGAAGTGATTCTCGTCAATGTCGGCATGCCGATTTTCCTCGCCACGCGCGATGGCGAACAATCCGCGCCTTCAATCCTCTACTACGGGCATTACGATGTCCAGCCTGCCGACCCGCTCGAACTTTGGGACACGCCACCATTCGAACCCACGATCAAGGACGACCGCGTCTTCGCCCGCGGCGCACAGGACAACAAGGGACAGTTCTTCGCCTTTATCCAGGGTCTTCGCGCACTCATCGAATCGGGCGGCAAAATTCCGCCGATCACGATTCTTCTCGAAGGCGAGGAAGAAAGCGGCAGCGTCCACCTCGCCGGCGAACTAGACAATCTCCGAAGGCGCATCGGTGCGCAGATCCTGATGGCGTGCGACACTGAAGTCGCGCCAGACGGCCGCCCAGCAATCGTCGCCGGCCTACGCGGAGTGATCCACATGACGGTCACCGTTTGCGGCGCACCGCGCGACCTTCATTCAGGCACTCATGGAGGCGTCGCACCGAATCCCGCGCAGGCCCTTGCGCGCATGCTGGCGTCGATGCACGACGATGCGGGCCATATCCTCGTCGAAGGGTTCACGAACATCCACGCGCCGACCGATACCGAGCGCGAACTTGCCTCGGCTGGCGCCATCGACAATGCGGGCTACGAAGCCGCGACTGGTGTCGCGCCAACAGGCGGCGAGCGCGAATTTCCCCCGTGGGAACGCGCCGGGTTCCGTCCTTCAATCGAAATCAACGGCTTTCACGGCGGTTACGGCGGCCCAGGGTCGAAGACCATCATCCCCTCATCCGCCTTCGCGAAGATTTCCGCGCGTCTCGTCCCCGGCCAGTCGCCAAAGGCATGCACCGACGCAATCGCCGCACACTTGAAGGAGCGGTGTCCCGAAGGATTGCGCATTGAAATCTCCGAAGTGCAGGCAACGGGCGGCGCACTTCGTCTGCCTGTCGCCTCGCCGCTTTGCCGCATTGCATCCGAAGTAATCTCGCGAATCGACCCGCGTGGCCCCGTCTTCCAGTGGGACGGAGCCTCGATGCCGATTGTCGCGGGACTTGCCGAGGCCAGCGGGGCGACGCCATTGCTCATCGGCTTTGGCGAAGAGGGCGACCGCATCCACGCGCCGAACGAATCGTATTCGATCGTGCAGTTCAAGAAAACGATGCGCTACGCCTTTGAAATGCTCTCCGAACTCGCAGGGTGACAATGGAGGACGAAGTCGAGAAAATCAGCGGGACAGTCGAGAACATCGTCTTCCACAACGATGATACCGGCTATACCGTCTGTGCGATCCGTCAACCCAACGCTCACGACAACACCACTGTCGTCGGCACATGCGCCGCGATCTGGGTAGGCGAGGAAATGAACGCGGAAGGGACGTGGATACACCATCCGCAGTTTGGAAAGCAGTTCCAGGCGTCGAACATCGTCTGCATCACGCCCACATCCGTCGAAGGCATCGAACGCTTCCTCGCCGGCGGCATGATCCGCGGCATCGGTCCAGTCCAGGCGAAGAGGATCGTCGCCAAGTTCGGAGCCGACACGATGCGGATCATCGACAAGGAATCAGCGCGCCTTGAGGAGGTCGAAGGCATCGGGCCCAAGCGCCGGGCCTTGATCAAGGAATCCTGGGCCGAAACCCAGGGAATCCGCGACATCATGGTATTCCTTCAGGGGAACGGCATCGGCACCGCCCAGGCGTCGCGCATCTACAGGCAGTATGGCGCGGACGCGATCGTGATCGTGAAGCAGAACCCATATCGCCTCATCAACGATGTCTGGGGAATCGGCTTCAAGAAGGCGGACGCGATCGCACTGCGTGTCGGCATCCCAAAGGAGTCCCCCACCCGCGCACGCGCCGGCATCGGCTATGTCCTCGAATCTCAATCGGAGGAAGGCCATTGCTTCTGCCGCGAAAGCGATCTGCTCCTGGAGGCGCAGGACAAGCTCGGCATCCCGATGGAAATCATCGCGGAGGCGCTTGCCGCACAGGTCGATGCGGGGCAACTGGTGCGGGACGGCGACAGAATCTACCTCCGCGAACTCTTCGCGGCGGAAGTGCGCGTTTCCGTGAAGCTTCGCAAATTGCTCGACGGCCAAGCGCGCTTCAAGCCGATCGACGCGCCAAAGGCCGTTGACTGGGCGGAAGGGCGCATGGGTTTCACGCTCGCGCCCGAGCAGCGCCAGGCGCTCCTCGAAGCCATCTCCAGCAAGGTGTGCGTGATTACGGGCGGCCCTGGCGTCGGCAAGACCACCATCATCCGCGCGCTTACCGAGGTCTATGGGGCACGGCACGCCACGATCAAGCTCTCCGCGCCGACGGGGCGCGCCGCGAAGCGCATGGCGGAATCGACCGGGCTGGAGGCGAAGACGATACACCGCCTGCTCAGCTACCAGCCGGCGACACATGCGTTCAAGTACAATGCCGAGAATCCAATCGACGCCGATGTGGTAATACTCGACGAGGCGTCGATGATAGACGTGAACCTGATGGACTGTTTCCTCCAGGCGCTTCCCGACCATGCGTGCCTGGTGATTGTCGGCGACATCGACCAGCTTCCGAGCGTCGGGCCCGGCAACGTCCTTCGCGATATCATCGCTTCGGGCGCAATCCCATGCCGCAAGCTCACCTACATCTTCCGTCAGGATTCGCGCGGACTCATCGTCCGCAACGCGCACCACATCAACAATGGCGAGCGTCTGGAACAGGCGAAGGAAAGCGACTTCTTCTTCATCGAAACGGCGGAGCCAGAGGTCGTGCTAAACCGCGTGCGGGAGCTTGTCACCACTCGCATCCCGCGCAAATTCGGCTTCGATCCGCTTTCGTCGATACAGATTCTCACGCCGATGCGCAAGAACCTCCTTGGCACCGACAGCCTGAACCATGTGCTGCAGGAGGCGATGAACCCGCATGGCGAGGCGCTGTTGCGCGGCGG
The DNA here is from genome assembly GCA_045627705.1 of Kiritimatiellia bacterium. GTDB lineage: Bacteria > Verrucomicrobiota > Kiritimatiellia > RFP12 > JBMNHG01 > JBMNHG01. The sequence continues at coordinate 43,175 of JAZQOE010000154.1, forward strand.
CACGCTCTTCCGCGTCCGCGACCGCGTAATGCAGTTGCGGAACAACTACGACAAGGACGTCTTCAACGGCGACATCGGTTTCATCAGGGAAGTCGATACGGAGGAACGGTCGCTTGTCGTGGACTTCGACGGCAAACCCGTGAAATACCAATCCGACGAGCTGGACGAGCTGGTCCTTGCGTATGCCTCGACGATCCACAAGTCGCAGGGAAGCGAATATCCGGCCGTCGTGATCATCATAGCGACCCAGCATTTCAAGCTGCTCCAGCGCAATCTGCTCTACACCGCCGTCACCCGCGGCAAGAAGCTCGTGTGCATCGTGGGATCCTCGAAGGCGATACACATCGCAACCGAGAACAACACCGTCCGCGAACGCCGCACATGGCTGGCCGAGCGTCTTCGCGCATGACGAACATTTTTCGGAACCATCGTCTTTTTTTTTAACAAAGGGTACTCCAAATGAGCGAAGCAGTAATCCACGCGAACCTCCCCTTCCCCACGCCCTGTTTTTCGGGTCCGATCATCGACAACCTCGACTGGAATGAAGTGTCGCCGAATGATGTCGAGGGCCGCGGTTGGCGCGACACCGCGGCGCCGTTCGACCGTCTGCCACCCGAAGCGGAAAAGATAGCGCAGGATCTCTGGGGAGCGAGCCGTTCTACCACTGGCGAGTGCTTTGAATTCGAGACCGATTCCACCGCGATCGCCGTCCGCACGAAACTTGGCCTGGCGCAATACGGCGAACCGAACTTCAACTCCAGCGCCTTCGCTGGATGCGACCTGTATTGCTGGGACGAGACGCAAAACCGCTGGCGCTGGGCCGCGACTGCGCAACACATGGTCGAATGGAAACCGATCACTGAATATGGTCTTTGCTGGAGCCTCAAGAAAACGGCGCGCCGTTTTCGCATGTACCTTCCGATGCGCAACCAGCTGCTCGCGCTTTGGGTTGGAGTGGATGAAGGTTCATCGTTCAGGCTCATTCCGCCGAGGCGAGAGAAACCGCTCGTTTACTACGGGACCAGCATCATCCATGGCGCCTTCAGCATCAGGGCGGGACTTGGCGTGCCGCAGATTCTCGGACGCGAACTCGGCGTACCAGTAATCAACCTTGGATTCTCCGGCGCGGCGCGACTAGAACCGGCCATGGCGGACATCCTCGCGCAGCTGGACGCGGGAGTATTCGTCTGCGATCCCTACCACAATTCGACGATCGACTCCTTCAAGGCCAATGCCGAGCCATTCTTTGGAAAACTTTGCGCCGCGCGGCCGGAAACGCCTGTTTACCTTCTAAGCGCGCCGCCGGTCCTCAATGCGTGGATGTGGCCAGACATCGTCCTTGCCGAACACAAGATCCGCTCGCGTCTTTTCGCGGACACGGGCGCAATGCTCGAAAAGCGCCACCCAAACTTCCGCTTCATCGACGGCGAGAATTTCTACGGATCCGACGACACCTCGATCGACGGCATCCATCCCAACGACGTGGCCTTCGACCAGATGGCGAAAATCCTCGCGCCCATCCTCCGAAAGCACTTCTAGAGTCTTTACCTGATTAAAAGGACGGTTCCCTTCGGGCCTTCCGCGCCGAAGACGAGAAGCTGGTTGGCGAGAAAGTGTCCGGAAACGTTGCACTTGCCATCGACGATGCGCAGGTAACACGCAACGCGCCTCTTGGCATTTGTAACTATAGGTCAGAACGCCGACATTTGCAAACGATAAGCATCGGCTTTTCAAGCTTATCGACAAGTGACGAGCAATACTGCTATCATTTGCGAATCATTTTCCCAATCCAAACAGGTGCAACATGAAAGTCTGCAAATTCGGTGGTTCATCCCTGGCCGATTCCGTCCAAGTCGGCAAAGTCTGCGACATCGTCCTCGCCGACCCCGCGCGCCGCGTGGTGGTCGTCTCCGCCCCCGGCAAACGCCGCTCCGGCGATTCGAAGGTCACCGACATGCTTATCACGTGCGGCGAAGCAGCCTTGCACGAAGTCGATACCGAACCGTTCCTACAGGCGATTGTCGCCCGCTACGCCGAAATCCAGCAGGGTCTCGAACTTGACCCCTCGATCGTAGCCGAAGTCGAGGCAGATCTCCGCAAGCGCATCGCCGGGGACAAGTCGCACCCCGGCATGTTCATCGACTGCATGAAGGCCGCAGGCGAAGACAATTCCGCGCGCATGGTCGCGGCAGCGCTCAAGGGCCGCGGAGCGGAAGCGGCATACATGTCGCCGGCAGACGCGGGCATGCTCCTCACCAGCGAATTCGGCAATGCGCGCCTGCTCGACGAAGCCATGCCGCTCCTCGAGCGCTCGCTTCGCGCCGCGCGCGGCATAGTCGTCTTCCCCGGTTTCTTCGGCATCACGCGCGAAGGTCGAATCGCCACCTTCTCGCGCGGCGGCTCCGACATCACTGGCGCAATCCTCGCCGCCGCAGCAGGTGCCGAGGTGTACGAGAACTTCACCGATGTCGATGCCGTTTATCCGGTCGATCCCCGCCTCGTTCCCGAAGTCTCGAAGGGAATCGAGGAAATGACATTCCGCGAAATGCGCGAGCTTTCGTACGCAGGCTTCGGCGTGTTCCACGACGAAGCGGTGCGTCCCGCCTTCCAGGCCGGAGTAACGATCAACATCCGCAACACGAACCGTCCCGAGCTGCCCGGCACGCTCGTCAAGCCGCGCCGCCAGGTCGATACCTGCAAGGTCGTCGGCATAGCTTCTGACGGCGGATTCGCGCAGCTCTATGTTGACAAGTACATGATGAACCGCGAAGTCGGCTTCGGCCGCCGCCTCATGCGAATTCTCGAGGACGAGGGCATCTCGTGGGAGCATATCCCCACGGGCATCGACAACATGTCTGTCGTCTTCAGGCAGGCACAGATGACGCCCGACTCCGAAGAGCGCATCATCCGCCGCATCAAGGACGAACTCAAGCCCGACAAGGTCGCGATCGACCATGACCACGCTCTGATCATGGTCGTCGGCGAAGGCATGCAGTACGCCGTCGGCATCACCGCTCGCGCCGCGTCCGCCCTCGCCGCGGCGAGCGTCAACATCGAGATGCTGAACCAGGGCGCATCCGAAACAAGCGTCATGTTCGGCGTGAAGGAATCCGACCGCGCCGCGGCCGTGCGCGCCCTCTACAAGGCATTCTTCTAATCCGCATTGACATTCCACGGGGCAGATGATATGCTCCGCCACATCATGAATCTGAACATGGTCAACAACCTTTGGTGGTGGTGCCGCGCTGACGAAGCGAGGTGACGATCCGTTGTTGTTCCAATTCATTCCAACAGGAAACGCCCCGCTTCGAAAACGAAGCGAGGCGTCTTTGTTTTCGAGGCGGACTTCACAAGGAGAAAGAGACAAGCGATGAGCAACGAAATCCCATACAAGACTTATCTGGCCGAAAACGAGCTTCCCTCGGCCTGGTACAATGTCCGCGCCGACATGGCGAAGAAGCCCGCGCCCCTGCTGAACCCGCAGACGCACCAGCCTTGCACGCAGGAGGAACTGGAGCAGGTCTTCTGCAGCGAATGCGTGAAGCAGGAACTCGATGACTCGACCCCATACATCGCGATTCCCACGCCCGTGCTGGATTTCTACAAGATGTACAGGCCCTCCCCGCTCGTCCGCGCATACTTCCTCGAACGCGCCCTCGGCACACCCGCGAAGATATACTACAAGTTCGAAGGCAACAACACCTCGGGCTCCCACAAGCTGAACAGCGCGATTCCACAGGCATACTACGCGGCGGAACAGGGACTGCGCGGTGTAACGACAGAAACCGGCGCGGGACAATGGGGGACGGCGCTTTCGATGGCTTGCGCCTTCTACCATCTCGACTGCAAGGTTTTCATGGTCAAGTGCTCCTACGAACAGAAGCCATTCCGCCGCGAAGTGATGCGCACATACGGCGCCATGGTGGAGCCTTCGCCGTCGATGACGACCGAAGTCGGCCGCCAGATCAACGCCGCTCACCCCGGCACGACCGGCTCGCTCGGCTGCGCGATTTCCGAAGCCGTCGAATGCGCCCGCACCAGCGAAGGCTACCGCTACCTCCTCGGCAGCGTCATGAACCTCGTCTGCCTCCACCAGTCGATCATCGGACTTGAAACGCAGACCGCGCTGCGTAGGCTTGGAGTGAAGCCGGATGTCATCATCGGCTGCGCCGGCGGCGGCTCGAACCTGGCCGGGCTGATAGCGCCGTTCATGGGCGAAGTCCTGCGAGGCGAGGCGGACTACCGCTTTATCGCGGTCGAACCATCCAGCTGCCCCTCGCTCACACGCGGCAGGTATGCGTACGATTTCTGCGACACCGGCAAAATATGCCCGCTCCAGAAGATGTACACGCTCGGACACGATTTTATTCCGTCGGCAAACCACGCGGGCGGATTGCGCTATCACGGAATGAGTTCGACACTCTCCGAACTCTACGAGCAGGGCTTGATGGAGGCCCGCTCGGTCGAGCAGACCAGCGTATTCGATGCGGCCAGATTTTTCGCTCGCACGGAGGGCATCCTCCCCGCCCCGGAATCGTCACACGCCATCAGGGTGGCGATAGACGAAGCACGGCGCTGCACGCGCGAGGGCAAAGCGGAAACAATCGTATTCGGACTCACCGGAACCGGATATTTCGACATGACCAGCTATGCGAAATTCAATGACGGCACGATGACCGACTACATCCCGACCGACGACGAAATCGCGGCCAGCCTCGCCAAACTGCCAAGTCTCTGATTAGCGCGGAATCGGGCGCGTATTGCGGGCGAATCCCCCGCGAAGCGCGAGATTGGCCACGTCGAGCAACTCGATCGCATCGATCACTTCGACTTGCTCGACCTGCACGACTCGATCGACGCGGCCGATTTCACGAACCTCCCGCGACGCGCGGGATCGGGCGCGTGTTGCGGGCGAGTCCCCCGCGAAGCGCGAGATCGGCCACGTCGAGCAACTCGATCGCATCGATCACCTCGACTTGCCCGACTCGCACGACTCGATCGACGCGGCCGATCCCGCTAAATCTCCCGCGAAGCGCGGGATCGGGCGCGCATTGCGGGCGAATCCCCCGCGAAGCGCGAGATCGGGCGCGTATTGCGGGCAGAAAATGTCGCCCGGCAGGCGACACATTGCCACCCAAAAGCCGCTATTATCGCATCCATTCATTCAACTGAAACTGAAAGCGAGGCAAACAATGGATGGCAATCGGCTCATAGGTGGTTCCGGCGGATACTTCAAACTTGATTCCTGGACGCTCGCAAATATCGTGCAACTTGGAACCCTGAAATTTTGCGAACGTTTCCTCGACCTCAAGAACGATCCCTGCGGCAGACTATACGATCAAATGACACAGGCTGCACGCTCTGGCGTTGCAAATATTGCCGAAGGCTCCGCCAGACATCATACATCCACAGAAACAGAAATGTCGCTGACAGATGTCGCTCGCGCAAGTCTCCAGGAACTTTCCGGCGATTATCTCAATTGGCTCCTTCGCCATGATCAGGTTCCATGGTTGAAAAACTCGGAGGATGCTCAATTGATTTACACCATTCGCCTATCACCATGCGCTTACAGTAACGATATCCAGCACGATGCCTGTGCGAGAATCCTTGCCGATAAAAAGAAATTTGAACCCTGGCTCGAATCGAATAATTCTCTGATTGTCGCCAACGCCTTGCTCGTTCTTATCGCGCGAACCTGCAACATGCTCAACAGACAACTCCAATCACAAGAAAATGATTTTCGCACAACAGGCGGTTTTCGCGAAAACCTCACGAAGGCCAGATTGGAAGCCCGCAAATTACAAAACATGGCAGAAGGAGCACCTACATGCCCGATATGCGGTGCGCCAATGCTCAAAATAGTGGCCAAACGCGGTCGAAATTGCGGCCATGAGTTCTGGGGCTGCACAAAATACCCAGATTGCAAGGGCACGCGAGATGTCTCATGACTCAGCCGCCGAACCTTCCGCGAAGCGCGAGATCGGGCGCGTATTGCGGGCGAGTCCCCGCGAAGCGCGAGATCGGCCACGTCGAGCAACTCGATCGCATCGATCACCTCGACTTGCCCGACCCGCTCGCCTCGATCGACGCGGCCGATCCCGCCGAACCTCCCGCGAAGCGCGGAATCGGGCGCGTGTTGCGGGCGAGTCCCCCGCGAAGCGCGGGATCGGGCGCGCATTGCGGGCGAGTCCCCCGCGAAGCGCGAAATCGGCCATGTCGAGCAACTCGATCGCATCGATCGCCTCGACTTGCTCGACTCGCACGACTCGATCGACGCGGCCGATTTCGCCGAACCTCCCGCGAAGCGCGAGATCGGCCACGTCGAGCAACTCGATCGCGTCGATCGCCGCGACTTGCTCGACCTGCACGACTCGATTGACGCGGCCGATTTCGCCGCTCCCCAAATGGCACAATAGATGCTATTGCAAAATCCCACTTGAATCAAAGGATACCCATGAAACCACTAAAGACAACAACGCTCGCATTTGCCGCGGCGGTGTTGGCGCTTTCCGCCAAGGCCGACGACCGCACGATGTCATTCAATTCCGAGATCAATGTCCTCCCCGCCCCCGGCGCGGTGACTGTGGATGGACTCGACAACGACTGGGATCTTTCCGCAGGCGTGTGGAGCTACAACGACCCTCTTATCGTTGACCGTTACTCCGTCTGGACTCACATGATGTGGGATGCCAACGGCGTCTATATGCTCGCCCGCTACACCGACAACTCGCCGATGAAGAATGCCGCCGCCGGCAAGGACTTCTCGATGAGCTGGCGCGCGGACTGCTACCAGGCGCGAGTAATCTTCGATGACGGCACGCCAGACGAACACCAGATGCACGTCAACATGTACTACTCTTCGCCCGACGTGCGCCCGTACATGATCATCAAGCATGGCGGTTTCAAGGCCAAGCCCCCTTACGACGCGACCGGCGTGGACCGTCCAGACCAGCTTGAAAAGTGGGGTCCGACCATGGACGCACTCGGCGGCAAGATCGCCTTCGCCCCATGGCAAGACGGCAAGGGCTACAACATGGAGGTCTTCTGGCCGTGGAGCTATTGCCGCACCTCCGGCAAAGCCCTCGAACCAGGAGAATCCTTCACCTACGGCATCGAGGCCATGTGGGGCAACGCCGCCGGCGAAATGCTCGCGCACCGTCTTGCCGACGGCATCAAGGATGAGACCGTCAACCGCATCTTCATGTTCCGCGCCCGCACTGGCTGGGGCCGCGCCCTCATCCTCGACCACGGCAACCTCACCGTGACCGAAGAGCAGAAGGCGCTCCGCAAGGACCGCGAAAAGCACTTCGTTGACTACGACACCTACGGCAGCGTCCCGCTCCAATACTCCGTCCCGGCCGACCGCGACGTGACCATCGCGATCGACGACGCCCAGGGCCGCCGCGTCCGCAATCTCTTCGGCCAGTACCCGCGCTCGAAGGGCGATGTCACCGACCTCTGGGACTGCCTCGACGATAATGGCAACCCGGTCGCCCCCGGCAAGTACAATGTGACGATCGTCCACCACGATCCTATCGCCCTCAAGTTCTTCAACTCGGTTTACTCCTCCGCCACCCCGCCGTGGAACACCGAAAACGGCTCGAAGCTCTGGGGCGCCAACCACGGCCACCCGACATCCGTCGCTACGCGCGGCGACAAGACCGTCCTCCTCTTCACAGGCACGGAAGGCGGCTCCGGCATGCAGCGCATCGACGACGACGGCATCATCGTCTGGGCCGACCACAACGAGTTCGTCGATGGCACGATCGACGACACCTACTCGTACGGTCTCTCCCGCTCCTCGTGGCAGAGCTGCACGCTCATCGCCCGCTACCGCGTCACTGACGGCCACCTCGAACCCTTCGAGGACGAGAACCGCACGCCCAACGCGGTCATCCTCCCCGATGCGACAATCACCGACACATCGACCATCGCGATCGCCCACGGCGCTCTCTGGGTCTTCTGCCCGAATCGCGCCTTCCTGAAAATCGACCCCGCAACTGGCAAGGTAATCGAAACCCTCGAAATGCCCGAAGGCCTCTGCGCCCTCACCGACCGCAATGACAAGCTCTTCGCACTCTATGCCGATGGCGCGGTCCGCCTCCTCGGCCCGGATGGCAAGCCCGTCGGCGACGTCGTGAAGTTCGATGGTCTCTCCAAGCCCGTCCGCCTCGGCATCGACATGGAAGAGAAGCGCTTCGCCGTCTCCGACCTCGACACCAACCAGGTTCTCATCTACGGTGCCGATGGCAAGCGCATTTCCGCGATTGGCTCCGCCCGTCCCGGTAAGGACCGCCCCGCCGGCGCATTCGTCAAGACCGACCTGATCCGCCCGCTCGGCGCAGACTTCGACCATCTCGGCCGCCTTTGGATCGCAGAATGCGTCAAGACATGCAAGCGCGTGACTTGCTGGGACGCCGCCGACTACCACCTCCTCGACCAGTACTGGGGACAGGCCGACTATGGCGCAATGGCCGGCTTCCCGATCACCTTCGACGCCACGCGCTTCATCGCCCACGGCATCGAGTTCAAGCTTGACCCCGCCCCCGATCCATGGCACCGCAAGACCAACGAGGAACCGCTCGTTTACCATCCCGAACTCGTTTCCGCCCGCGGTCCCGTTTACCGCCTCAACGGCCACGAGTACGCCTGCGGCTGCCCCGGCTACAACAAGCCGGATTCCCTCAAGATGTTCATGCGCGGCGAAGACGGCGTCTTCCATGAATGCATGAAGATCACCTGGTCCGGCCGCCAACGCATCGACAACAAGTGGGTCGAAGTCCCCGGTACCGCATGGATCGATTCGAACAACAACCACGAGGTCGATGACGGCGAAACCTTCGTAGGACTCGACGCCCGCAACCTCTACTGGTCCAACGGCTGGATTCGTCCCGACCTCGCGATCCTCCTCACGAACAACAAATTCTTCAAGCCCACCGGATTCACCGAAGCCGGCATTCCGATCTACGACTTCGCCCACCCCGAAGCGCTCGGCGACGGCCGTGGCTTCCCCGACGGACAGGGTTCGGTCGGCACGCCGATCGTCGATAACGCCGGCAATGTCTCCAACGGCATCCGCTACCAGACAGTCGATGGCCGCACTGGCTCCTACCCGAACCGCTACGGCCGCCATGACGCCCCCGCCGCGCAGCGCGGCGTGCTTATCGCCCCGTTCCGCGCCAACGGCGTCGTGGAAGACATCCCCGGCGTCGGCAGCGTGATGGCGCTCGGCGGCGACCGCGGCGAGTGGTTCCTCTTCTCGATGGACGGAATCTACCTCTCCTCGATCTGCCAGGACAGCAAGGGCAATGTCGTCCTCGACGAGACATTCATCGGCCAGGAATCCTTCGGCGGATTCATCTGGCGCGATCTCGAGACCGGCAAGGTGCTCGTCCAGCTCGGCGGCCCCTCGTACCGCCTGATGGAAGTCACCGGACTTGAGTCCTGCGTGCGCATCGACAAGGAGATCGAAGTCTCGGCCGACGATATCGCCAAGGGCGTCGAAATCGTCCAGAAGCGCCAGCAGGAGTCGGTGCACGAGCCCGCCACAATCACCATCGCGAAGGTCAATCGCCTTCCCGCGCAGCCCGCGCCCGTGATGCAGCCAATGAACCGCCCGCTCATCGACGGCGCGGTTGACATCCCCGTCCACGAAGAGGGCAACAAGTCCGTCTGGTGGCGCGCCTCCCTCGCCCACAACGGCAAGGATCTCGCCATGATGTTCCAGGTTGCAGACCCGTCGCCCTGGATGAACGCCGAAGGCCGCTTCACCCATCTCTTCATCGGTGGCGACGCCATCGACCTCCAGCTCGACATCCCCGGCCGCGGGCCATGCCGTCTGCTCGCGGCGCCGATGAACGGGCGCGGCACGGTCGTTTACTGGCAGCAGAAGGCCGAAGCCCCCTCGAACCCCGTGACATACTCCGTGGGCAACAACATGGCCAACGCCTCGAACTTCGACATCGTGAAGCTCGTCCCGAACGCCAAGGTCCAGGTTCAGACCGGAATCGGCTCATACACGGTGCTGGTGACAGTGCCACTCGCCGAACTCGGCATCGATAGCGCGGTGCTCGGCGAAACTGTCAAGGGCGTTGTCGGCGTGCTCTACTCCAGCCCCGCCGGCGACGACACGCTCTCGCGCGTTTACTGGCACAACAAGTCAACCGGCCTCGTTTCGGATGTCCCGAGCGAGTCCCGCCTCTACCCCAACCTCTGGGGCGATGTCACGATCGCGAAGTAACGCGATAGCATAAAAAAAACGGCGCGCCGCG
>JAZQOE010000155.1:0-10967 GCA_045627705.1 Kiritimatiellia bacterium
GTCACCGGATTCTTCTGCAGCCGCCTTGCCGAGCAGATCCGTATCCCGTTCCACTCCCTGCACATCCCGATGCCGTAGCCGCCCGTCTTCCTGCCCTCGCTGAAGTGCCCCGCGAATTTTTCAACCACTCCATCCACGAAACCCTTCGTCCCGACCGCGAAGCCTTTCGTGAAATGCCTAACCTTGCAGCGCAGCATCACCGGCAGATCGAGCTTCCCATGCCCCGCCAGCACCTTCCGCACTTCCTCGTGGTCGAGTGTGTCCACGCCCTTCGCATACAGCAGCGCACGGTACTGCGGCGCAATAGCCCCGAAGTCCGGCTTGTTCGCCTCCGGCCTGTATATCCTTGTTATGCACAATCGCGCATACCTGTCGCCCGCGACCGCCGCGCCATAGCTGCTCCAGCGGTAGTCCTTCGGGTCTTCCACAATCTGCGCGCGGATCGGGTTGAGCTCGATGTATGCGGCAACCGCGGCGAGCGACCCGCCGCCTTCGACGAAAGTGCTGCCGAAGCGGCCTTGCCAGAGCGTGCCTTCGTGCCCCTCGTGATGGGCGCGGTACCATACCGAGAAGCGCTGCTTAAGGCACTGCATGAAGGGCGAGATGTCGCCCATGCGACGGCGCAGCATCTCCTGCTCCTCCTCCAGGCGGCTGGTCCAGTTGTGCCTGCGGTATTCGTCCCACTGGCACTTCAGCTCCGCCGCGTTCATCGAACCATAGAGGATCTCGACACGCTCCAGCAGTATCGCCTCCGTAAGTTCGGCCGGCTTCGGAACATGCACGAGCACGTGGAAGTGGTTCGACATCACGCAGTACGCCAGGACCTCCAGCCCGCTGAACGCCGCGACCTTCCGCAGCATCCTCACGAACATCTCCTTCTCCGCGTCACCGAACGCCATCTTCTTGAACGCGCACCTGCTCACCAGGTGGTAGTATCCCTCGCCTTCGTTCTTCGCCCTTGCCTTGCGCATGGTTTCCTCCTTTGCGCGAATGATACGGCGAAAGTTGCGGACAAGTCAATACTTAAATAGTCTGTCCCTTTAAGAAAATTATAGACATAAGAGATAGAAGTTGATTAACTTTTCGAAATGCCCAGTGAAATAGAAAAACGGTTGAAAATCCCTACGGAACTGCCGATTGCTGAACACGCCGCCGAAATACGCGACGCGCTGGCGCGGCATCCCGTGCTGATAGTTGCGGGGGCGACAGGTTCTGGCAAGACCACGCAGCTTCCAAAAATCGCGATGCTTGCCGGACGCGGACAAACCCGCATGATCGGCTGCACACAACCGCGCCGCCTCGCGGCGGTAACGGTCGCCAGGCGCGTCACAGAGGAACTGGGCGCCGACGGCCATCGCCTCGTCGGCTTCCAACACCGCTTCGACCGCACCACTACCCGCGACACACGCATCAAGTTCATGACAGATGGCGTGCTGCTCGCGGAAACGCGCCACGACCCGCTCCTCCGCGCGTACGACACTCTCATCATCGATGAAGCCCACGAGCGTTCGCTTAACATCGACCTCCTGCTCGGCATGCTCAAGCGCATCCTCGCGCGCCGTCGTGATCTGCGCCTGATCGTAAGCTCGGCCACGCTTGATCCCGAAAAGTTTTCAAAATTCTTCGACAACGCGCCCATATTCCATATCGACGGACGCACATATCCAGTCGAAATCCGCTATCTGCCGCCTGATGACGAGGATGACACCGACTTGTCGCGTCAAGTCGCGGATGCGTTGGACATCTGCGACTCATCGCCATACGCCGGCGATACGCTCGTGTTCCTCCCAGGAGAACGCGACATCCGCGACGCCTCCGAAACCCTGCGCGGCCGCCGCCTCGAAAATACCGACATCATCCCACTTCTTGCGTCGTCGCCCGCCTCCGACCAACAGCGCGCCTTCCAAGTCTCGTCACGCCGCCGCGTAATCCTCGCCACGAATGTCGCCGAGACATCCGTGACCATTCCCGGCATACGCTGCGTGATCGACTCGGGCCTCGCCCGCATCAACCGCTACGCGCACCGAACGCAGACGCAACGCCTCCACATCGAACCGATTTCGCAGGCGAGCGCCGACCAGCGTTCCGGCCGTTGCGGCCGCATCAGCCCCGGTCTCTGCGTGCGTCTCTATTCCATCGACGATTATTTGAAACGCCCGCGCTTCACCGATCCCGAAATCCTTCGCACAAGCCTCTCTGGCGTTGTACTCACAATGCTCGACCTCCGTCTCGGCGACATCGAGCGCTTCCCCTTCCCCGACCCTCCAGCGACCGCGCTGATCCGCGACGGCTTCCGCGAATTGCAGGAGATCGGAGCCGTCAGCCCCGAAGGCGCGCTCACCCGTATCGGCCGCGCGCTCGCGACCTTCCCCGTGGAACCACGCCTCGCACGCATCCTCCTCGCGGCCCACGACGAGCAATCGCTCCACGACGCACTCATCGTCGTTGCCGCGCTCGAAACCGATGACCCGAAGCGCCGCCCTGTCGATAAGCAATCCGAGGCCGATGCCGCCCATGCGAAGTTCCGTGCGCCCGATTCCGATTTCGCCGGACTCATCCTGCTCTGGCGCTGGTACGAGGAAAAGGCCGGCAACGCATCGGTCCGCGCCGCGCGCAAACTCTGCCAGGAAAACTACCTCTCCTATCCGCGAATGCGCGAATGGCGCGACCTGCGCGAACAACTCGAACACCAGTGCCGCGCGACTGGACTCGATCCAAAATCCGAGTCAGGCGGCGATGCTGGACTCCATCGCGCCATCCTGCGCGGTCTCCTCTCGCGCATCGGACAGCGCGATCCGCAAGTAGGCGACTATCGCGGCGCCCGTTCCGCGCGCTTTGCGATCCACCCCGGATCGACACTCGCCAAGAAGCAGCCGCAATGGCTCATCGCGGGCGAACTGGTCGATACTTCGCGCCTATTCGCGCGTCAAGCCGCGGTGATCGACCCAGAATGGATCGAACCAATCGCGGGCGACCTCTGCCGCTATAGCTACCACTCGCCAGAATGGGACGCCGACCACGGCTTCGTGCGTGTGACCGAGCGCGTGACCCTCTACGGACTTGTCCTGGTCGAAGGACGCCGACGCGACTATACCCGCATCGACCCCGCCGCATGCCGCGAGATTTTCGTACGCCATGCTTTGGTCGAAGGCGAACTCGTCGATCCAATCCCGCCCTTTCTAGCGCGTAACCTGCGCATCGTGTCCGACATCCGTGACAACGCAGCCAAACTGCGTAGTGTCGCCCACCTGCCCGATCCCGAATCGCTCGCCGCGTTCTACGACGAGCGCATCCCGAAGGACATCTGCACCGCGCGCGACTTGCGCCGTTGGGCGAAACACGCCGCCACGCAAGCGCAACTCGACGCGCTGCGTTTCGACGAATCACAGCTCCGCGCCGGCTCCGGCCGCGCCGAAGGGTTCCCCGACGCCCTCAAGATGGGTTCGCAGTCGTTCGCGCTCCTCTACCGCAACGCGCCGCGCGAAGAGGACGACGGCATCACATGCGTGGTTCCATCGCATTCGCTCGCCCTCTTGAAATCGTGGCCACACGATTGGCTCGTGCCGGGCGCACTTCCCGACAAGATCGCATGGATGCTCGGCTCGCTTCCCGCGCGCACGCGCCGCCTTCTCTCGCCTCTCGACGAAACCGCCTCGGTATGCAAGACCCGTCTCGGCGCCGCGCACGGCCCACTCGCCGACGCGCTTTCACGGGTCGTCCACGACCTGTGCGGCGAACGCATCCCGCCCGAGACTTGGGCGGAATCGACCATGCCGCAGCATCTGCGGATGAACTTCCGCGTGCTGGGCAGACATGGCGAAACCCTCGCGGAAGGACGCGACTTCAATGCGCTTCTCGCCCGCTTCGCGACCACTGGCGACAACCCGGGAAAACGGCGCGCCGCTCCCGCGGTCGATGCCCGCTGGCACAAGGACAACCTTACGACTTGGTCGTGCGGAACGCTTCCTGAATCCGTCGAAGTTGGCGATGCCGGCTGGGCGATACGCCAGTTCCCCGCGCTCGTGGATGCTGGCGAAAGCGTTTCGCTACGTCTCTTCCCCACCGCGGCGGAAGCCGCGGCTAACCATTTGCGCGGGACACTCCGTCTGTTGATGCTCGCCCTCGGAAAGCCGCAGTGGCGCTCGCTTTGCAACGCCCCGCGTCTTTCGAAGAATGTCGATGATTTCGCGAAAGGCCTCGAGACAAAGGGCTCTTCGCTTGGCGAGGATATCGCATGGCACGCCTTGCGGCGCGCCGCTTTCGGCGATTGCGAACCGCCGCGCGACGCCGCTTCATTCTCCGCATGCCTAGCACATGCGCAGGCGAAAGTCGGCGCATGCCAGTCGGAAACGCGACAGCTCGTCACCGCGATCCTTTACGCCGCGACTGAACGCGAATCGGCATGTTACGACGACGCGATGCCGGAATCCGCAATCGCAGACATAACGGCGCAAATCGCCTGGCTGCTTCCCCCTGGCTTCGCGCGCTCTACGCCGTGGAAGCGCCTCATCGAAATTCCACGCTACCTCGACGGCATCCGCGTGAGACAGGAGCGCATCGGATGGAACGCCGCCGCGGATGTGAAAAAGCAAGCGGCAGTACAACCATTCTGGACGCGCTATCAGGACTTCGCGCGTGCTGGGAAGCCAGCCGCCGATCCCACAACCCTCGCCGCCTACCGATGGGGCATCGAGGAATTCCGCATCCAGACCTTCGCACAGGAACTGAAAACCCCCATCCCCATCTCCGCCAAGCGTCTCGATGCGCTTTGGGCCGCCGCAATGGGGAATGAATAAGTTGGGGATAGGCCACGATTGACGGGATTGCATGCCCGCCATCGCTTGTGTATACTCGCAAATCCAATTGTCTCGAACGCGAAGAAGCAACGGAAAGTACAATCCAAACAAGGAAGCGAAATGGCCGGCGAATACGTCTTCAACCTCCGCAACGTTACCAAGCAGCACAACCAGAAAACCGTGCTCGACGATGTGAATCTCGCCTTTTTCTTCGGCGCGCACATCGGCGTGATCGGCGCAAACGGCGCGGGCAAATCCTCGCTTCTGAAGGTTCTAGCGGGACGCGACACGGAGATCATGGGTTCTTGCGACATCGCGAAAAACGTCCGTATCGGCTACCTCGAGCAGGAACCGCAGCTTACCCCCGGCAAGACAGTCCAGGCCACCGTCGAGGAAGGCGTCGAAGGGCCTAAGGCTATGCTCGCGCGCTACGACGAAATCTGCGAGAAGCTTGGAGAAGACCTTCCAGACGACGAAATGGACCGTCTCAACGACGAGATGGGCACGCTCCAGGAAAAGATCGACGCCCAGGATCTCTGGAATCTCGACCACCTCGTCGAAATGGCGATGGAGGCACTGCGCCTTCCACCATCCGATGCACTCGTTGACAATCTTTCCGGTGGCGAACGCCGCCGCGTTGCCCTTTGCCGACTTCTCATCTCGAATCCCGACGTGTTGCTCCTCGACGAACCCACGAACCACCTCGACGCCGAATCGGTGTCGTGGATCGAGGAGTACCTGAAGCGCTTCCACGGCACGCTCGTGGTCGTCACCCACGACCGATACTTCCTCAACGACGTAACCGAATGGATCCTCGAACTCGATGGCGGCCATGCCTATCCCTTCAAGGGCAACTACGAAAGCTGGCTCCAGCAGAAACAGGAGCTCTACGCGCGCGACCAGCGCCAGAACGAATCGCGCCGCCGTCTCCTCGAGCGTGAACTCGACTGGGTGCGCACGAATCCCTCCGGGCGCCGCGCGAAGAACCGCGCCCGTCTCGCCCGCTACGAGGAACTCGCGGCGCAAACAGTGGAGACACGCGAGGACGACCTCCGCATCCAGATTCCGCCGGGACCGCGCCTGGGCGACCTTGTCGTCCGCGCCGAGAATCTCGAAATGGCGTTTGGCGACAAACTTCTCTTCTCAGGCGTGAACTTCGATCTTCCGCGCGGCGGCATCGTCGGCGTGATCGGCGGCAACGGCGCGGGCAAGACCACGCTTTTCAAGCTCATCACCGGCGAACTTCAGCCTGTCGGAGGCAAGCTCACCATCGGCGAAACTGTCGTCGTCTCGCATGTCGGGCAGTTCCGCGACGAGCTTAATCCCGACGAGACAGTCTATGAGGCGATCACCGGCGGAGGCGACATGGTCGATCTCGGCGGCCGCATGATGAACGGCCGCGCGTATTGCGGACGCTTCAACTTCAAGGGCGGAGAACAGCAAAAGAAGGTCGGAGTCCTTTCCGGCGGCGAACGCAACCGCGTCCACCTCGCGAAACTGCTCCGCTCCGGCGGCAACCTGCTGCTCCTCGACGAACCGACGAACGACCTCGATGTCGCGACTCTCCGCGCGCTTGAAGACGGCATCTCCGACTTCGGCGGGTGCGTGGTGGTCGTGAGCCACGACCGCTGGTTCCTCGACCGAGTCGCGACGCACATCCTCGCATTCGAGGGCGACAGCAAGATCACCTGGTTCGAAGGCAACTACCAGGACTATCACGAAGCGCGCCGGAAGCTCCTCGGCGACGCCGCCGACCGCCCGGCCCGCGTGCGCTTCCGCCCCGTCTCGCACAAATAGACTTCCATGTACGAGAAAATCTACTAGTCCCCCCTACCCCACAGGCCAGCGAAGAGAACCTATTGGAATTTCTTTTCGATCCAGCCTGAACGCCTGCCATCGGCGCCAACGACCTTGGTCCACGCGCCGTATGTCTCGACAACGCGCACTTCCGTGTCACGTGGCATCCAACCAAGCGATTTGGCCGAGTGCGACGGCGCAACCCGGAGTTCGACATCTTCGGCGAGCGCCGCCGATTTTATATCTCCGCGTGACGACATGTAAATTCCCGTCACGAGCGCCAGCGCGAACACGGCGGCGGCAATCACGAACCGCACCCAGACGCGCTTGCAACCGATGCCTCCGCCGATGACAATCGCAAGCAACACCGCGACAATCCAGGGCATGACCTTGCGTATGTCCGATGCGGTTGCCACGACATTGGAGATCGCCTTTTCGCCAGTTGTATCTAGTCGCGATTCGACAACCGGCGCCTGGATTGTCTTTACCGCAGGGGCTTCCGCAACCGTGGATTTTTCCGCTACGGCGATTGCAAGCGGTTCCGATTCCGCGACTCGATAGGCGCCGGCCTTCGAATCGAAGAAAGGGAATGACGCGACACCCAGCGCAGTGACATTCGTGGAAAGGGGAATCACGACCTGCCGAAGGGTAACGCTGGAATCTGTCCTTTCAATTTCCTGTGGAGGATACACGCGCAAATCGCTTCCTCCCATGGATGGCAAGATCGGCGACGCGCCATTAAGCCAACCAGTGCCATGGACCCTTACCGTCATCGTCAGCAAATCGCCGATTGCCGCGTTTGCAGGCTCCACGCTGGCTTCCACGCGGAAGTCACCGCCAATCGCGCCCGCGTATCCATCCGGCGCACCTTCCTTCGGCATCTCGCGGACAACAAGGTTGAATGGCGGAAGTCGTGCGCCGGAAGAAGAGGAATAGACCGAATTGAACGGTCCATGCGTAACACGGCGCGTAAGCATCGCGCGGATCACGCAATTCAACTCGGCGCTGAACGCCTGCGTCGAGCAAGCGCTTCCACGCAGATGGTGCCATTCGATTTCGCGTCCATCGGCCGTCTTCGCCTGCTCGCGATTCCCCTGCTGCCTGACTTCGACTTCGTAAGGGAACCCTTGAAGGTTGAGCCCCTCGATTTCACAGCCAGGATCTGTCGCGATGTCAAGACACACATCGAAGCGTTCGCCGACATACGGGCTTTCGGGTTCGAGGCGCAATGACGCGCTTACGATATTCGCATCGCGCGGCGCGGCATTAGCCACGCAGACAGCAAGCAAGGCAAAGGCAAAAAGGATTTTCCGGATTTGCTTCACAACTATTTCGATACTTCACAGAAGAAACAAATTCCAATTTTATTTACGAGTGACCGATTTGCGAACTGGAAAACAGACATACTATGGTGTTACTAGCGCAGCAGGAATACCGTGCCGGAGACATCGCACTCGAAGCAACCGAGGTCAATGGTTCCAACCACTCGCGGCTTCCCGGCGAGATCGGTCGGGCGAAGCGACGCGGTCTGCGTATAGTAAGACGCATTGCCGGCGTTGCGGGCTGGAGAGGCGGACCGGAGGGTGTAGTCGTCGCGAATCCACGAAAGGTCGTCATCGCCGGCCACGGCCACGAAGGTCGAAAGCGATCCACTGTTCACGGTCCGTGCGAGGGTGCTGCTGTAGCCGTTGCAGCTATTCCCCACGTCGGCGCCGGAGTTGCGCAGCAGGATGCAGTTGTAGAAACTGCTGTTGCGCGCCGCGGCGACGCCATCGTAGTTGTCCATGATCGTGCAGTTGTAGAACGTGCCATGGTCGGTGACCGCGCCGCGCGCCGTATTGCCGTGGTTGCGCACGAGAAGGCTGTCGTAGAACGTCACATAGCACGAGGCGCCCGAATTATTCGAGGCATAGTTCCCCTCAAGGCGGCAGCGGTAGGCATTGAATGGTTTGCCCGACGGCGTGGCGAGTGCGCCGCCAGTTCCTGCGTTTTGTCCGCCATTCGCCTTGTTGTACAGGAAGACAGAGTCGCGCGCAGTGGCATTTTTCGCGCTGTAGATGGCGCCGCCATCAACGGTGCAATAGTTGTTCGAAAACACGCAGCGATCGAAGGTGGCCTGTCCGAGCGCGTACACTGCGCCGCCGGAACCCGAAACGGTCGCGCGGTTGTTTTCAAACCAACAATCCTCGAAGACGCCGCTGGAACCCGATGCCAGATAGACGCCGGCCCCGTTCGCGACGCTGCCGCTGTTGTTTAGCCAGCCTCCACGCACAACCACGCCTCGCAGCGTCAGGTTGCCTGCCGCCTCGATCACGCGGTACGGTTCCGCCGCGTCGGTCGGGCGTTCGAGGATGGCGAGTTCAGGATGCGCGGGATCGCCGATGATAGTGACTGCGTCAAGGGTCTTCAGCGTGTTGGAGACGGCGTATGGCGTATCGTCCGGGATGATGTGTACCACCGCGTTCGTACCAATCAGGCTAAAGCAGAAGTCGAGCGTCGCGAACGGGGAATCCTCGGCGCCGGAAGCCGGGGAGTCCGTGCCGTCTTTCGAGACCCAGACTTCGCAGTTGCTTCGGAGTATCCAGACATCCTGGCAGGTGTCGGCAAGGTTGACGGAGGCGTATTCATCCCGGCCGGTTACATTCAGCGTCGCCGTGTAGTTGCCCGCACCGGCGGAGTAGGAGTGAATGACGCCGGTTGTCACCACCCCGAGGTTGTCGGAAGAGGATACGAAGGTACCGGTGGCCTTTTCGCCGCCATCGCCAAAATCCAATGTGTAGTCGAAGGTGCCATACGGAGCGAGAAGGGTGAGGGTAAATTCACGCTTGTCGGTCACGTCATTCGCGACGACCTCCACTGTGCAGGCGGCTTCGGATATATCGTAGCCGATCTTCTCGAAGCAGCCGATGTCAACCGTGTTGGCAACGCGGGGATTGCCGGCAAGGTCGATGGGGCGCACGGCACTTGGCAGCGTTTGTCCATCGATGTTCATTGCGCCCATATCGATCATGTCGGTTGCGGCGGCGGTGAGTGTGAAGTCGGGATTCAGGACAGCGCGGATTTCGGCCGAGGTTAGAAGCGTGCCGTCAGTCAACGTGATTCCGCCCGAGACACTGTCGACCACGCAGTTCTTCATGACAGAGTTGCCGTTGCCGCCGTTGTTGTCGAAGACGATGGAGTTGTGGACGTAGGACATTGCGGTTGCGCCATACGATCCCGCGGTTGACTTCACGCCGGCTCGGGTATAACCGTTGCTGATGACGTCGCAGTTGAAGTAACCCCATGTCGCGTTGCGCTGTCCGGCACCCTGGTCTCCACCGTAGCCGGCGGTACCGCGACCGTTATTGCCTCCGTAAGAGGCGCAATTATACATGAACAGGCAGTCGCACCAGCGGCCCGCAAAGACCGCGCCACCATGGGCGCTGGCGGTGTTTCCGATGAACTTGCAACGGTATGCGACGCCGTAGGCAAGGGCGCCAGCGTTAGCGATGCCAACGTTTTTGGAGTTCTTGCCGATTGAGTGGTTGTCCTCGAAGAGGCAGTCGTAGAATACGGGCTTGTTGTCGTTGCAGCTCACGGCGCCACCCTGGATCGAGGATGTCCCGTCGGCGGCGTCCGCGACATTCCCGCGGAAGACGCAGTTGGAGACGGTGACATCTACGTTCCCGATCAGAATCGCGCCGCCGGAGCGGTTGAGGGCGTGGCCGCCGGTGAACGTGATGCCGCTGACGACAGATCCGGCGTTGTTGAGGTAAAGGAGCCTTGTGCCTGGGGCGAATGTCGTGGCGATGTTCGTGATCACGCAATCTTCGCGTGCCACGCCATCCGCCGCGCGGAGAGTGATTGCGGCTTGGGGCAAGAGCTGGTATTCGATGCCGTATGTGCCGGCGGCCAGGACGATTTCGTCGCCCGCCACCGCCACTGCGACAGCGTTTGTGAGCTCTGTCGCGGTAGAACAAGGATAGGTCGTCGCGGAAGCAACAGTGCAAACAGCGGCAAACGCGACAGAGAGTGCGAGACGGCATTTCACGTGCAAGGACCTTTCAATTAATTGGATACGGAACACAAAGTTTAAGTGTTTATACCGAAACATTCAAGGGAAAAGGCACATTGCGCGTTGCGCTGCAAATTGCACAATCAACTCGGACACCCCCGGCGGGCGCTGGCGGCACAGCCCGCCTCGTGGCGAGGCCCGGGGCCCCGCGCCGCCCGAAGGGCGGCGCGGGCGGACCTCCGCCACGCCCCCATGGGGGCGCGAAAACAAGACGGAGGCCTCCGTCTGCTATAATGGGCGAAATCAAACCAACCCGGCAGAAGGAAGCCTCCGTGAAAAGAACGTACCACATCCACCATGTCACAGGCCAGCACATTACC
>JAZQOE010000156.1:0-3348 GCA_045627705.1 Kiritimatiellia bacterium
TCGAAATCTCTGTGGTCGCTTGAGTCTCTGTTTCCTATCCCTTACTCGGCAGGATGGCCGATGGACTGGGCGAGGATGACCCGCGATGTCGCGGGGAGCTCGAGCAGTTTCGCGATTGCGGCGCGGTCGATGGCGCCGCGCACCACTGTCGCAAGGCCGGCGTTCGCGCAGAAGAGATATGCGTTCTGGCTTGCGAATGCGGTGTCGGTCGCGGTGTAGAGGTCGATATCCGACTGGCTACGGGCCGACATCCTCGCGGTGTCCGCCACGAAAACCAGGTTCACTGGCGCTGTCGCGGCGAAAGGCTGGAGACCGGTCTGCGCACGGTTGTCGCCGGCGAACTTGCCGATTAGCGCGTTCTTCGCGGGATCGTAGATGTACGTGCCGTCTTGCATCACCACATACACGTCGATCTCCTGCCAGTTGCAGGCCGTCGGGGCAGTGCGGCGGCCGTCGTCGCGGTTGATCCCGCAGGTCGCCCAGAGAAGATCCGAGAGCATCTGCGGATCAAGTGCCTTCTCTGCGAATGCGCGTGTGGACTTGCGGGCGGAAAGCGCATCGAGGAGCGGCATGCCGCCAGTGACGGTCGGCTTTGGAAGCTGGATGTCGGCTGGGACATCGGCGGCAATCGCGGCGCCCGTTGCGGTCGCGGCGGCAAGGATTGATGCTGCGATGATATTCTTCATGACGGAGTCTCCTCGATGCGGTTTGCGGTTGATTTTTAGTTTGCGACGATGTTCACGAGGCGGCCGGGGACCGCGATCACCTTGCGCACGGTCTTGCCGGCGATTGCTGCCTTGACGGTCTCGTTGCCAAGGGCGATTGTCTCGAGGGCCTTGGCATCGGCATTCGCAGGGACCATGATGCGCGCCTTGGGCTTGCCGAGAATCTGGACGAGGATTTCGACCTCATCGACCACAAGGAACTTCTCCTCGTATGCCGGCCACGGTCCAAAGGCGAGGGTGGAGTCGTGTCCGAGCTTCTGCCAGAGTTCCTCGCAGATGTGCGGCGCGATGGGCGAGAGGAGCAGCACAAATTTTTCGGCGGCCTCGCGCGGGAGTTCCTTGCCTTCGCCGGCAAAGGAGTTCACGAAGATCATGAGCTGGCTGATCGCCGTGTTCATGTTGAGCGTTTCGAGGTCGTTCGTGACCTTCTTGATCGTCGCATGGAGGATGCGAAGTTCGTCGGCGGTGAGCGCTCGATCGATGATCGGCTGGTCCATGATCATGCGGAACGAGCGCTTGAGGAAGCGGTGTGCGCCCTCGACGCCCGCGGCGCTCCAGGGCTTGGTGGGTTCGGGCGGACCCATGAACATCTCGTAGAGACGGAGGGTGTCGGCGCCGTATTCCTTTACGATGTCGCTGGGATTCACGACGTACTTCGGGAAGCGCTTGCCCATCTTGATGCCGTTTTCGCCGAGGATCATGCCCTGGTGGACGAGCTTCTTGAAAGGCTCCTTCACTGGGCTGAGGCCCTTGTCGAAGAGATAACGGTTCCAGATTCGCGAATACATCAGGTGGCCGACAGCGTGCTCTGGACCGCCGATGTAGAGGTCAACGGGGAGCCAGTGCTTGAGGAGTTCGTAATTGGCGAATTCCTTGTCGTTGTGCGGATCGATGTAGCGGAGGAAGTACCAGCTTGAACCGGCGGAGCCAGGCATCGTCGAAGTCTCGCGCGTGCCCATTACGCCATTGCGGTCATACTTCTTCCATTCGGTCGCGTTTTCGAGAGGTGCCTTGCCGCCCTGTCCCTTGTAATCCTCGAGTTCGGGGAGAACGAGCGGAAGTTCGTCATCGGGGAGTGGATAGATCCTGCCGTCGTCGGTGTGGACGACCGGCACGGGCTCGCCCCAATAGCGCTGGCGCGCGAAGATCCATTCGCGGAAGTGGTAGTTCACGGTGCGTTTGGCGACGCCCATCTTCTCAAGCTTGGAGGTGATGGCCTCCTTCGCTTCCTCGACAGTGAGACCGGTGAACTCCCCTGAATTGACCAGCCTGCATCCCTTGCCGAGATACTCGCCCTTCTCGAAGGCTTTTTGAGAGACATCCGCGCCGTCGATCACCTGGATCATCGGGATGTTGTGTGCGACAGCGTATTCGAAGTCGCGCTGGTCGTGGCTCGGGACCGCCATGACTGCGCCGGTGCCGTAGCTGGCGAGGACGAAATCGCCGATGAAAAGCTCCGCTTCCTTGCCGTTCACGGGGTTGATGCAGGTCACGCCTTCGAGGCGGCAGCCCGTCTTCCCCTTGTTCAGCTCGGTACGGTCCATGTCGTTCTTCTTCTTCGTCTCCTCGATGTATACCTTGACCTCGGCCTGGTTCCTGATGCGTGGCATGAGGTCTTGTACGAGTTGTCCATCTGGCGCGAGCACCATGAAGGTGATGCCGTAGATTGTCTCGATGCAGGTCGTGAAAATCGAGAACTCGCCGCCGCCGACAATCTGGAACTTGACCTCGACGCCCTCGCTCTTGCCGATCCAGTGGCGTTGCATTTCCTTCGTGGATTCTGGCCAATCGATCTCGTTGAGGCCCTCGAGGAGCTTCTCGGCGAAGGCGGGCTGGTTGATGACCCACTGCTTCATGTTCTTGCGAACGACAGGATAGCCGCCGCGCTCGCTTTTGCCGTCGATGACTTCATCGTTGCTGAGTACGGTGCCGAGTTCCTCGCACCAATTCACTGGCATGTCGATGTACTGCGCATAGCCGTCGAGGAAGAGCTGCTTGAAGATCCACTGCGTCCACTTGTAGTAGTCGGGGTTGCTGGTGGCGAGCATCTTCGACCAGTCGTAGTCGAAACCGAGCTCCTTGAGCTGTGTCGAAAAGGTCTCGATATTCTTCTGCGTGAAGCCGTCTGGGTGGTTGCCGGTGCTGATGGCGTATTGCTCGGCTGGGAGGCCGAACGAATCGTAGCCCATCGGGTGGAGCACGTTATAGCCCTGCATTCGCTTCATGCGCGAGACAATGTCCGTCGCCGTGTAGCCTTCAGGGTGGCCGGCGTGGAGACCGACACCGCTGGGGTATGGAAACATGTCGAGTGCGTAGAACTTGGGTTTCGAGAAATCCCAGACATCGGTCTTGAAAGTCTCGTGTTCGGCCCAATAGGCCTGCCACTTCTTTTCTATCGCGGAAAAATTGTAGTCTGAAGCGCTCATCGTTGAATCCTCATGCGAGTTAATTTGCCGATTATACACCGAAGACGCAGAGGGATAAATGGGAAAACATTGGTTATTCTAGACTTAAATAGTCTTGTCTGTACGGCGATTTGATAATATCTACACCAATCCTCCCGACACGGTGTCGGAACAAGGGTGGCCGCCCCGGCGTTGCAACACCGGGACGCCCGGCGGCG
>JAZQOE010000157.1:0-34517 GCA_045627705.1 Kiritimatiellia bacterium
GCCGATGGCGCGGCACAACCAGAACCGCCAGCCGAGGGCGGAGTCGCGTTCACGCTTCCGCATGGCAACCAGCCGGCATCGTGGTGGCTGGACCAGGAGCGCCGTCGCGGCGTTTGCACCGAAACCTCGCGGATTGCCGGACGGCAGGGCAAGTGGTACCTTGCGGAAGCGGACGTCAAGTCCGAAACCGATCGCGACGCATGGATCATCCTTGGCGGCGAGCCGCGTCAACTCTGGCTCAATGGCGAAAGTATTTGGAGTTACGATCCGCAGGACCTTCGCGGCTGGCATCCGGGGTGCCTCCGTCTGCCTGTCAAACTGCATGCGGGCGACAACTTGATCCGCCTCGCCGTCGGCAACGCCTTCGCCCTTTGCGTTACCGATACGCGCGAAGAGTTCGATCAAAACTGAGCCTGCGCCGTTACTAAAGTATTGCCGACATTCCACCATTATCGTATCCTTTGACCTGTTGTCTCCCCTTCCAATTCCATCCACAAAACCACAAGGAATACCATGAAGAAGATTCTCGCTTCGGCCGCGCTCCTTTGCGCCGCCGCGATTTTCGCCGGTTGCGGACAGAAGCCCGCCGAGACCCTTGATGTCGCCGCCACGCCCGATGTCGCCAAGACTTTCACCGTCGGTTTCGACGCCGAGTTTCCTCCCTACGGCTTCAAGGTTGGCGAAGAGTACAAGGGATTCGACCTTGATCTCGCCCGCGAAGTCTGCAAGCGCCAGGGCTGGAAGTTTGTCGCCAAGCCGATCGACTGGGATGCCAAGGACATGGAGCTGAACTCCGGCGCCATCGACTGCATCTGGAACGGCTTCACCCAGCAGGGCCGCGAGGATAGCTACGAGTGGACCCCGCCATACATCGACAACTCGCAGGTCGTGATCGTCAAGGACGACTCCGAAATCAAGGCCCTCGCCGATCTCGCCGGCAAGATTGTCGCCGTCCAGACCGATACGCCTGTCCAGAAGGCCCTCCAGGGCCAGGACGAGGAGAAGGCCGACGTCGCCGAACTCGGCAAGACCTTCAAGAACATCGTCGTTTCCGCGACCTATCTCAACGCCGTCATGGAGCTTGAGGCTGGCGCGGTTGACGCTGTCGCCCTCGACATCTGCGTCGCCAAGCAGAAGATGGCCGACAAGCCAGACACCTTCAAGATGCTCGACGAGATCGTCATGAAGGAGACCTACGGCATCGGCTTCAAGCTCGGCAACACCGCCCTCCGCGACGCCGTCTGGGCCACCTACAAGGAAATGCTCGCCGATGGCACCGTCGATGCGATCGCCCAGGAATACACGGAACTGGACGCCTCCAGCATCATCCGCTGATCCTTCCCGGTTTCGTGCCCGTGGTGCGGGCGCTTAACGCGCGCGTGCCACGGGCTTTTTTTGTTCGCATAACCAGACCATGAACCTTTCGCAGGATCGAACCATGTCGTCACGGCCGGCCATCGTAAAAATGCTGGCGTTGATTGTTGCGGGCATACTGCCATTCGTGGCATCCGCGCAGGACAACGCACCCGCGAAGTTCACTGGAATGCACTCGCGCACAAGCGCCGAAAATCCCGCGACCGCATATTGCGATTTCGGGCGCGACTTCAACTTCCGCCTCTACACGCCGACCAACGCCGCCGTAACCGTGAATGTCGAGACCGCGGCGGATGCATCCACATGGTCTATCGACAACGGCGACTTCTCCTATTCTCCCCGGCTCGCCGAAAACGGCAGCATCCGAGCCTTCACCTTCACACTTGTCGGCGAGAACGGCTGGAAGTCCGAGCCGAAAACCATAACCGTGAAGGTAAAGAGCAAGTACGCGGAGATTACCTCCATCCTTCTCAAGGGACTTGTCGTATCCATCGAAATCTTCGTCCTCACGGTTTGCTTCTCGCTTCCGCTCGGCCTAGTCATCGCCTTCGGGAGGATGTCGAAGATTGGCATCATCCGCCAGATATTTCGGATCTACATCTCGATCATGCGCGGCACGCCGCTCATGCTCCAGCTCTTCTTCTTCTACTTCGGACCCTTCTACATCTTCCGGATTCCAATCACCGAAAGCTACCGCTTCATCGCCGTGATCATCGGCTTCTCGCTCAACTACGCGGCGTACTTCGCCGAAATCTATCGCGCCGGCATAGAGTCGATTCCTGTCGGGCAATACGAAGCCGCGAATGTCCTTGGCTTCGGCAGGAACCAGACCTTCTTCCAGATCATCTTCCCGCAGGTCGTGAAGCGCATCCTTCCGCCTGTCACAAACGAGGTCATCACGCTCGTGAAGGACACCTCGCTCGCCTTCGCGATTTCGGTAGCCGAGATGTTCACGGCGGCGAAGGCCGCAGCGGCGGCGGACACCACGATGATCCCGTTCATCATCGCCGGCATCCTCTACTACATCTTCAACTATGTCGTCGCGATTCTCATGGAACGCGTCGAAAAGGCGCTGAGCTACTACCGGTAGGCGAGGACGGCAGGAAAACGAAATGGGCAGGCAAAAAGTCATATCGCTATTCAGTGGCGCAGGAGGACTCGATATCGGGATTCGCGCTGCCGGGTTTGATACTGACGTCGTGTCCGCACGAAACCTGACGGCACAAGGCGATTTCC
Organism: Kiritimatiellia bacterium; assembly: GCA_045627705.1. Taxonomy (GTDB): domain Bacteria; phylum Verrucomicrobiota; class Kiritimatiellia; order RFP12; family JBMNHG01; genus JBMNHG01. The sequence continues at coordinate 2,611 of JAZQOE010000157.1, forward strand.
TGTCGCTTCTATATCCTGTCACGAAAGACCATCATTTTGCCGATGATGCGTTTTTTCTCTCCGGGAGATCGGTGATCGACCTTTTTGCCGGATGTGGCGGCATGAGCCTTGGTTTTGAATTTGCCGGCTTTACCCCAGTGCTTGCGGTCGAAAAGGATGCGTGGGCTGCGGAAACATACGCCTTTAATAGACCTAACGCGAGAGTTGCCACGGCTGACATTACGAAGATTTCCATGCCCAAAAAGGAGTTTCCCGATATTGGCGAAGTCGTTGGTATTATCGGAGGGCCGCCCTGTCAAGGCTTTTCGCTTTCGGGAGACCGAGACCCCAAGGATCCAAGGAACAGCCTTTTCATGGACTACATGAGGTTTGTATCGGAATATAAGCCCATCTTCTTCGTGATGGAGAATGTCCCCGGAATTCTTTCGGCGACAACGAGGCATGGAGAACCGGTAAAGGACGTGATAGCCGATGTCGCGCGAAAAATCGGATACAATGTGAGGACATTGCGCTTGAACGCGGCGGATTATGGCGTACCTCAATCGCGCCAGCGCGTTTTTTTCGTGGGGATACGCGCCGACGTGCCATTTGTGCCAGAATGGCTTGTGCCTGAAAAGACGACCGGGAACAATCCGGTAACCATACGCGAGGCATTGTCGGACCTTCCAATAATCCATGCCGGTGGCGGGCGCGATCCCATGCCATATCAGACGGAAGCAGACAATCCATACCAGGTTTGGTGCAGAAGGAACTCCACGGAAGTTCACAACCATGTCGCCATGCGCCATACTGCAAGGTTGGTCGAAAGATTCCATGTGATCAAATGGGGAGAATCGGCTGCCGACGTCCCGCGCGAGCACATGCAGCGCAAACGTGGAAATGCTTCGGTAATCAGCGGGAAAACCTATTCGCAAAACAACATGCGTCCATTTCCAGATCGCCCGTCACCAACAGTGCCGGCCAGTTTCCAGAGCAATTTCGTGCATCCGTTCTATGATCGCAACTATACGGCCCGCGAAGGCGCGCGACTCCAGTCGTTTCCCGACGACTATGTTTTTTGCGGGCATCGAACAACGATGTCATGGGAAAAGAACCTCTCACAGTATCAGCAGATTGGCAATGCGGTGCCGCCCCTTCTCGCAAGGGCCCTCGGGGAAATGGTCAAGCGATATTTCATGCGCTTGTCCTCGATGGCCATTCATGCGGAAGGCCAGTAGCAAGGAAAAGGAGAATGGCAGACATGGGAAGGAAAAACCACGCCGGGTTGGATGATGTTTATGCGGAAATCAACCGTTTGGCCCTGGGCAAAAACTATCTTGTCCACGCCAGGAGCATCCTTGCCAGGCGCGACAAAAAAGACAGGCTCGATACGCTTGATCGGATCGCATCTGCCTACCTTTCTTATTTGTCTGCCAATCAAGCCACGGGGTTTGACGACGACACCGTGAAAATGCGTGTCGATGCCTTGAACCATTATTATGACTTCCTGCACGACGAGGGACTCGATAATGTCTATTCGGCGCAGACTAAATTGCGTCCGACTATCCTTGAAGAATTTCTTGCCATTCTCTTCCGTGACCTCCTGGATGGGTTTTGTGCCGGGAAACCAGCCGACATCCTTGGGCTTGGGAGTGTCAAGGCATACGCCAACCTATACTTCCATGGACGGGATTTCGCCGCGTTCGCTGCAAAACCGACAATCGGACTGAATGTTGTTTCTGCCGAAAAGAAAGGACATCCCACATGGAAAACATGATTGACAACAGCTATCGTGGCAGAATAGCGGCGCTTGTTAAAAGTTTCCCAATCCCAATAGATTTGGATGTCATCATTGATGGAAGGCCTCCGACTTCGGCAAGTTCCGAATTCCTTACGAACAAAGAACAGGGGGATTGGGCTGAGCGACTTGTCATTAAAGCCATCAATGACATTTCTGTTGGAATTGTCGCTATTCCATACGGCCGAAGCGATTCCGTTGCGGCTGGCGATCCTGGATTTGCGGAGTTCTACAAGGCTTATCAAAAAGAGTTGAATACGATAGGCAAGCGACCCGATATACTTCTCTTTAGAAAATCCGAAGCCCCCGCCAACGTTTCCGAATTATCCAATGACGAATGTGTCAAACGTGCGATTGCGGCCATCGAAGTACGCTCAAGCAGTTTTCTTTGTGAAAAATACAAGGCTTCAATGGCCAAACGCCTTGCAGATGCGGAAGCAAAATGCATGTGTCTCAAGGGTAGGATACTCGCGCATCCATACGGCGATCTTCTTCATGAGAAAAACCGAGTGGTTTTTCAATTACTCAAAAAGGCGGATGCGGAATCGTTCAGAGAATTGACATTTCGACTTCCGTCCTGGTCATCTTCCGAAGAATTGAGAACACTGTCTGCCATGTTGAAGGAACTCAAGGATAACATCAACCAATTACACAGGCGTGACTATTTAAGCGTAACTCCAAAACTTGAGGATATCGCACTTGTAAACAGATGGATAACCAAGTACAACGTGCCTCACTTCTACCTTCAGGTTTTCTTTGATCGCGCATATATGATTTCGTTCGAGAAAATCTTGTCGCTTTGTCGGGACACTAGTCGTGAAGGGCATGATTTTTCAATCGAAACTGATGTCAAAAATCAGGGGAAGACAACAATCAAAGTCAACATCGATTTGGGTGAACCCATCATCGGAAAGATTGATATGCCATCGCATTTTTCCTCAATGAAGGAACTTGACCGGGGAAGATTGCTTTTCTTTGTCAAATTTGATGGTGGACATGGATATCTTGATCTCAATGTTTTCAATAGGATAATTTCACCATGAAGTCCATCGAAGAGGAATATACAGATTGGGTTGGAATAGACCACCGTCGCCGGTTCGCCCAGTTCTTCACTCATCCGCGAATCGCGCGGTTCATGGTAGAGTGGGTGTTGGCCGGCCGCGGGCAGAAGACAATTCATGATCCCGCGTTTGGGCTAGGAGCCTTTTTCGAAGCCGCCCCATCGGATTGCCTTTTCACGGGATCCGATGTCGATGGCAAAGTACTCGACTTTTTTTCTTCGCATTCATTGCGAATGCCGACAAAGATAGATCATGCCGACTACTTGCTGGACTTTGGCCGGCAATATGGCAATATCGTCTGCAATCCACCATATCTGCGCTTTCAGAAATTCATGGACCGCGATGCTGTCTTTGCGGCCTTCTGTACGCATCTGGGGGTCAGACTTTCCGGCTACACGAACATTGCATCCGCATTCCTCATGAAGTCCCTTTCAGAACTCGGTCCATCAGGGCGCCTCGCCTATATCATGCCTTCCGAATTCTTGAACAGCGGATATGGGAAGGCTGTCAAGACGCGACTCGTTCAGAATAGCCACCTCGATTCCATAATCGAAATCGAATGCGAGCGCGAAGCGTTTGGCGAAGTCACTACTTCGATTTGCATTGTCCTCTATGATTCCGGCATTGCCCATCGAACCGTTGCGTTCAGAAAGATAGTTGCCCTTGAGGAATTATCGAGCGTAATGGAGCGTCGCCCCGTAAGTGCAGTCCCGCTTGCATTGCTCAATCCATCTGACAAATGGAACAGGTATTTCAATCCTCAAGATCATCATCTGCGTCCGGCCATGTGCCACCTCGCGAAGATTTCCGACTATGGAAGATTCTCGCGTGGGATCGCAACTGGAGCCAACGATTTCTTTGTGCTTTCAATGTCGGACATAGAACATAATGGACTCTCCCCGAATGCATGTACGCCATGCATCTCCAAGAGTCAGCAGCTCGACGGTCCAATTTTCACGGATGTCGATTTCTGGCATCTGGCAAACTCTGGGGCGCGCGTATTCCTCTTTGCTCCCGGCGAAAATCCAGACAGGGCTTCCCTTGACTACATCCGCAAGGGCGAAGCGCAGAAATACGATCAAGGATACATCACCCGACACAGGATGCCATGGTACAAGACAGAAGTCCGCGAGGCATCCCCGATTCTCGTCAATGTTTTCTCCCGTTCCGGATACAAGGTCGTCCGCAACTATTCTTCCGCCTTGTCTCTTACCAACTTCCATTGTTTCTTTCCGCGTCCCCTTTGCGAAAAGTATATCGACTGGCTCTTCCTATACCTGAAGTCAGATGCCGGACGCAGACTTCTCTCGCTTTCCAAACGCAAATATGGGAATGCGCTCGACAAGTTTGAACCGAACGATTTGAACGATGCCCTTGCGCCAAGTCCGGAATTTTTTGATTCGCTCGGCGAAAGCCGGCTCATTTCGATAATGTCGGAAGTGAGAGCAGGCAGGGATTTCTCCCGCACCATCGACTCGATTTTCGCGCCGTTGCTTGACGATGCGCACGAAGACAATGCCGGGTACAAAGAATATACGGAACGCAGCGAACGGTTGTTCTCCAGCGACTGCGAACATTATTCTGGTCAACTGCTTTTCGCAATGGAAGGCAATCCCACTACCGATGCCAAGTCAGGAAACGAACACGAATCATCATGAATTCCATTCTTTCCATCTCACATGTCGCCAAATCCTTCGGCTGCCTCGACGTGCTGAAGGACATCTCGCTTTCAATCGCCAAGGGCGACGTGCTTTCGATCATAGGCCCGTCCGGGTCGGGGAAATCCACGCTGCTCCGTTGCGCGACGATGCTCGAAACTGTATCCGCCGGCTCGATCGCATACGGCGACCTGGCGATTGTCGAAGACGGCGCATACGCGCCAAAGGCCGTCCTGCAGCAGGCGAAGAAGCGCTTCGGGCTCGTCTTCCAAAGCTTCAACCTCTTCCCGCATTTCACGGTCATGAAGAATATCACGGCCGCGCAAACGAGCGTCCTCGGGCGCGGCAGGGACGAAGCGGAGCGCATCGCGGTCGAATTGCTTGGGAAGATGGGGCTTGCCGATAAGGCGAAGGCCTATCCATGCGAGCTTTCGGGCGGACAGCAGCAGCGCGTCTCCATCGCGCGCGCCCTGGCGATGAATCCCGAAATCCTCTTTTTCGATGAACCCACCTCCGCCCTCGATCCCGAAATCACGGGCGAAATCCTGAAGGTCATCCGCAACCTCGCCGCCGAGCACATGACGATGGTGATCGTGACCCACGAAATCTCCTTCGCACGCAATGTCTCCGACCGCGTGGTTTTCATGGCGGATGGCGTAATCGTCGAGGAAGGCCGCCCGGAGGATGTCATCGACCATCCCGCAAACGAGCGCACCCGCGCCTTTCTTTCAAACCTTTCAAGATAGGTCACACGCAAAATGCCAGACGCATCGATCCTCAACACCGCCTCTTTCCTTGTCCTGTTCGTCGCGATAACCGCGATCATGGCGCTGGTGCCGTTCGCGCTAAAGCGCTTCGCAATCCCATCGGTAATCTCGCTGCTTATCGTCGGCATGCTTATCGGCGATACCGGAATCGGCGTAGATATAATCTCGTACATTTCCCGCTGGGTGGCCTTCCTCGGCGTGCCGGGGCAGGAGGCCGAAACCGCAGCGCAGACGTCGGCGTTTTTCAAGACGTTCATCGACGCGCTGGGCAATCTCGGGCTGATGTTCCTGATGGCGCTCGCCGGCATGGAGGCGGATTTCAAGCTGATAAAATCATGCCGCAAGCCAGTCGGTTTCCTCAGCGCGCTTACATTCCTGCTTCCGGCGCTCGGCGGCTTCTGGCTCTACCGCCACTACTTTCCGGGCGAGCTGGCGGGACAGCTTCTCTATGCGTCGCTTTTCGCTTCGCACTCCGTGGGCATCGTCTTCCCAGTGATGCGCGAGCTCAAGCTGTCGCAGACGCGCTTTGGCGCCTCTGTCCTGATTGCCACCGTCATCACCGACATCGCATCGATCATCCTCCTCGCCGTCTCCGTCCAGCTCTTCCGACAAAACGCCGGCAGTGCGCACATGGTGCTGTCGAACACCCTTTCGATCCTCGACCACAACGCCGGCTTCCTCGGCAACAGCTTCATGTATGTCTTCCTCGCCATCGTGCTTGCGTACATGGTCGCCACCATCTGGTTCACCAATTTCATCGCCAAGCGAATAGTCAGGAAGTTGAACCTCAGCGAGGACCTGATGGTTACGCTCTTCCTGCTCGTAATACTCGTGGCGGCGATTGTCGGCGAGATATTCGGGATCAATTTCATCGTCGGATCGTTCATCGCGGGGCTCGGCCTGTCGCGCGTCGTGAGCGAGGAAGACCATCTGCTCTTCAAGCGCTTCGAGAGCATCGGATACGGGTTCCTCATCCCGTTCCTCTTCGTATCGATCGGCATGACGACCAATTTCCGCGTCTTCGCCGAACCCGGCTCCTTCTGGATCGTGCTTCTAACCATCCTCATCCTTGTCGGCACGAAGATCGCTTCCGGCTATGCCGCCATGCGCGTTTCCGGCTTTGGCGACCGTGCGGGCCTGGCCGCAGGCCTGATGACGGTCCCGCAGCTTTCCGCGACGCTCACCGCCGCCGCCATCGGCAGGGATCTCGGCATTCTCAACGCCCAGTTCTTCAACGCGATCATCATCCTTTCGATCGTGACGACCCTGCCCGTTCCGATGCTTGTGCGGAAGGTCATCTACGGCCGCAGCGGACGTTTCTCGGCGGAAACCCTCTCCGACTTCGACGTGCCGGATGTGGTCCAGGATACAGACCTGCTTTAACGGAAGGGCGCTTCCCAGACGATGCAACCGCTTCTCGAGATCGATGGGCTGCAAGTGCGCTTTGCGACGGACGAGGGGATCGTCCACGCCGTCGATGGCGTATCGTTCACTGTCTCGCGTGGCGAGATACTCGGGCTCGTAGGCGAATCCGGCTGCGGCAAATCCGCGACCGCGATGTCGATCCCGCAACTTCTGCCGGCGCCTCCCGCGGCGATTTCCGCGAATGCGATTCGCTTCGATGGCCGCAATCTGCTTGGCATGCCGGCAAAAGAGCTTCGCGCATTGCGCGGCCGCCGCATTGGCGTGATCTTCCAGGATCCGATGACATCCCTTTCCCCACTACACACCATCGGCGACCAGCTCGACGAAGTCCAATTCCTTCACGAGCGCATTTCGCGGCGCGCCGCGCGCGAACGTTCCATCGAATGGCTTGCGAAGGTTGGCATCCATTCGCCGGTGGAATGCGCCGCCGCCCTGCCGCATCAGCTTTCGGGCGGCAGGCAACAGCGCGTGATGATCGCGCTGTCGCTGATGCTCGATCCCGACCTTGTGATCGCGGACGAGCCGACAACCGCCCTCGACGTCACCATCCAGGCGCAGGTGCTCGAGTTGATGCTCAACCTCCACAGGCGCGATTCCGCGCTGCTGCTGATCACACACGACATGGGCGTCGTGAGGCGGATGTGCACGCATGTGTCGGTAATGTACGCGGGGCAGATAGTCGAAAGCGCGCCGGCGAAGGAACTCTTCGCCAAACCGCTCCATCCATACACACGCGCACTTCTCGTAGCAATGCCGTCGCTTGGAACGCGCGGAACGCGTCTGCCGACGATTCCTGGGCAAGTCCCGTCCGCGCTCAATTTCCCGTCCGGCTGCCGCTTCCACCCACGCTGTCCGTGCGCGATGGAAGGGTGTTCCGCCGCCGTGCCGTCACTCCGGGAAATCTCTCCCGGGCACTTTGCACGCTGCCCGAACGCAGTTTTGGATTGCCTTCCACGGTAATTTCCGCTATAAAATCATGGGAAAAAGCGGAAGCAATGCCCAATCGCATCGAGCGGGATGTTTCCGCCAATCCTGGAGGCAGTCGTGGCAACAAATCCATCCGTTGATGCGTTCATGAAGAACTTTCCTGGCGTCGCCCTTACATACGACGATGTCACGCTCGTGACCCAATATGCAGACTTCCTCCCGGACGAGGCGACCACTACGACGCGCTTCACGTCCCGCATCTCCATCAATGCGCCGTTTGTCAGCGCCGCGATGGATACCGTGACCGAGTCGAACATGGCAATCGCCATGGCCCTCAACGGTGGCATCGGCGTAATCCACAAGAACCTTTCGGCCGAGGAACAGACGCGCCAGGTCCGCCTTGTGAAGAACCACCTCAACGGCCTGATCCTTTCCCCCGTCTGCTTCCATGAGGACGACACGATCGCCACGATTCTCGCCTACAAGCAGGACCAAGGCATCCGCTTCGGCGGGTTCCCGATCCTCGATGCGCAGGACCGCGTTACCGGCATACTCACGCGCTCGGATATCCGGTTCGCCTCGTCCGACACGATGAAGGCGCGCGACATCATGACGCGCACGACCGTCACCGCCGCTCCCGACACGACCCTCGAGCAGGCGTATGGCGTGATGACCCAGAACAAGATCGGCAAGCTTCCGCTTGTTGACAAGGATGGCCGCCTTACCGGACTCTACTCTTTCACCGACGTCAAGAATCTCGTCGAGAACAAGCATCCGCTCTACTCGCGCGATTCCCACCACCGCCTGCGCGCGGCCGCCGCGGTCGGCATGACCATGCACGACCACACTCGCGCCGAGATGCTCGCCGAGGCTGGCGTCGATGTGTTCGTCGTCGATTCCGCCCACGGTCATTCGAAGGGCATCGTGGAGATGGTCAAGTGGCTCGTGAAGACCTTCCCCGACATCGACGTCGTGGCCGGCAATGTCGCCACGGCCGAAGGCGCGCTCGCGATCCGCGATGCCGGCGCACACGCTGTCAAGGTTGGTATCGGACCAGGCTCGATCTGCACGACGCGCGTCGTATGCGGCGTCGGCATTCCGCAGCTTACCGCCGTTTACGAGGCCGCAAAGGCGCTCGATGGCTCGATTCCCGTTATCGCCGATGGCGGCATCAAGCTTTCCGGCGATGTCCCGAAGGCGATCGCGGCCGGCGCATCGACCGTCATGCTCGGCTCGCTCCTCGCTGGTTCCGAAGAAAGCCCGGGCGAGAAGATCATCTACGAAGGCCGCCAGTACGTCGTCTATCGCGGCATGGGCTCGCTTGGCGCAATGAAGTCCGGCCAGGGCTCGCGCGAGCGCTATGGCCAGGGTTCCACGGCTGCCGACGACCTTGTCCCGCAGGGTATCGAGGGCGTTGTCCCGTTCGCCGGTCCCGTCCAGCGGATACTCACGCAGTTCATCGGCGGGTTGCGCGCTTCCCTCGGCTATTGCGGTTGCAGGACTATCGAGGAGCTTCAGCAGCGCGGCCGTTTCTATCGTGTCACGGATGCCGGCCGTCGCGAGGCGCACCCGCACGACATCAAGATTACGAAGGAAGCACCCAACTATCGCAGCTGATTTCACGGCGGCGCTTCGGCGCCGCCTTTTTTCTGCACACTAGAATTCTAGAACTGCTAGGAATGCTAGCCATGCTAGAAGAACTAGGACAAACCAGAACCATCTAAACTCGCAAAACCCTCAACCCTCAAACCAAAGGCCAATCCATGAAGTCAGAAAAAGACACTGCAATCCATGACGCCAGGGCGCTCGGCATTCCGAAGATGGGCATCCTCGGCATTCAGCACATGTTCGCCATGTTCGGCGCAACGGTGACAGTCCCCCTGATCACGGGTCTTCCGATTGACACGACTCTCCTCATGGCGGGTCTTGGCACGCTTCTCTTCCATCTCATTTCGGGCGGCAAGGTGCCCGCGTTCCTCGGTTCGTCCTTCGCCTTCCTCGGCGGCTATGCCGCGATTACCGGCTTGGCCGGCACTGCTGGCTACGAGGCGATGACAACGGCACAGCTCCTTCCATACGCCTGCTTCGGCGTGGCCTGCTCCGGGTTGGTATATCTTGTCCTCGCCGGGCTCATCAAGACCTTCGGCATCAAGAAAGTCATGCGCTGCTTCCCGCCGATCGTCACCGGCCCGATCATCATCGCGATCGGCCTCGGCCTTGCGCCTGTGGCCGTCGGCAGCTGCTCCGCGAACTGGACGCTCGCGCTTGTCGCCCTCGCCGTGATTCTCGTCACGAACATCTGGGGCAAGGGCATGATCAAGATCCTTCCGATCCTCTGCGGTCTCGTGGTTTCGTACATCGTCGCCGTCTGCATGGACGCGGTTGACTTCTCGGCTGTCAAGGAAGCGGCTTGGATTGGCCTGCCCATCCACAAGGCCAGCACGATCCTCGGCGTTGATTTCGCCAACAAGGGACTTGTCACATCCGCGATCATCGCAATCGTCCCAATCGCCCTCGCGACAATCATGGAACACATCGGCGACATCTGCGCGATTTCCTCGACCGTCGGCAAGGACTTCATCAAGGATCCCGGCCTGCACCGCACGCTCACGGGCGACGGTCTCGCCACGACATTCGCCTCGATTTTTGGCGGACCTGCCAACACGACATACGGCGAGAATACCGGCGTGCTCGCGCTTTCGAAGGTTTACGATCCGCGCGTGATCCGCATTGCGGCCTTCTTCGCGATCCTGCTCTCCTTCTGCCCGAAGTTCGCGGCCCTCATCGGCACGATTCCAGGGGCAATCGTCGGCGGCATCTCGTTTGTCCTTTACGGCATGATCTCCGCTGTTGGCATCCGCAATCTCGTCGAGAACCACATCGACTTCGCGAAGCCCCGCAATCTCATCATCGCGGCGGTGATCCTCGTCTGCGCCCTCGGCGGCGTGAAGATTCCAATTGGCTCGACCGGCGCCAACCTAACCCCGCTCGCCATCGCGTCGCTCGCGGGCGTAATCCTCAACGCGATCTTCCCCGGCGGCGACTACGCCTCCCATGCGGCCGATGACGAAGCGCCAAAGGGCAACACGTACAACGTTTGATCGCGCTGCGCGCCCAACGCCCAACCCAATTCATTACCATGCAAACAATCAACGTCTCCCATTCTCTTGATGTCCGCTTGGATGTCGATGTGTTCGTGGCGGGTGGCGGCCCTTCGGGAGTCGCCGCCGCTGTCGCCGCCGCCCGCAACGGTGCGAAGGTGTTCATCGCCGAGGCCGGTGCGGCCTTTGGCGGCATGGGCACGCTTGGCTTGGTGCCGGCGTTCATGGCGTTGGGCGACAGTTCCCATCTGCTTACCGACGGCATTGGCGCGGAAGTCATCCGCAGGATGCTTTCCGGCAATCCAGATCCCGCCGCCACGCCGCTCGACTGCGGACACAACATCTCCTATTCGATCGACGCCGAGCGGTTGAAGCGCGCGTACGACGATATTGTCACCGCCGAGCCCAACATCGATTTCACCTTTGGCACGCATCTCGTGGATGTCGTGGCGCGCGATGGCCGCGTCGAGGCCGCAGTGCTCTGGGCGAAAAGCGGGCTTTTCGCCGTCCGCGCGAAGGTGTTCGTCGATGCGACAGGCGATGGCGACCTCTGCGTCTGGGCCGGCGCGCCTTATGAGAAGGGCGATGACGAAGGCCTCTGCATGCCCGGCACGCTCTGCTCGCTCTGGCACCATGTTGACTGGGCGCGCATCAAGACCGAAAACACCATTAATCCCCAGAACCAGCACATCGAGCAGGCCCACAAGGATGGCGTGATGAGCGTTTGCGACAAGCACCTTCCGGGAATGTGGTGTGTCGGCGACGACCTTGGCGGCGGCAATATAGGCCATGCTTTCGGGCTGGATTCGACCGACGAGCGTTCCGTTACCAAGGCCCTGCTCGATGGTCGAAAGCTCGTGCTTGAATACGAGAAGTACTACCGCGAATACCTCAAGAGCGGCTTCACTGGTACGGAACTCGTGATGACGGCGCCGGAAATGGGCGTGCGCGAATCGCGCCGCATCATGGGCGACTACGTCATGACGGCGCCCGATTTCCTGAACCGCGCCTCCTTCGAGGACGACATTGGCCGCAACAACTACCCCGTTGACATCCACGTGATGAAGCCCGGCAGCGAAGAGGAATTCAAGCGCTTCACCAAGGAATTCGGCTCGCTTCGCATGGGGCCGGGCGAAAGCTACGGCATCCCATATCGCGCCCTGATTCCGCAGAAACTCGCGAATGTGCTCGTCGCCGGACGTTGCATCAGCTCCGACCGTTCGATCCAGGCCTCAATCCGCGTGATGCCGTGTTGCTACGTAACCGGCCAGGCCGCCGGCGCGGCCGCCGCGCTTGCCTCGCGCGGCAATGGCGAAACGCGCTCGGTCAATGTCCCGCTCCTGCAGGATACCATCAGGGAACTCGGCGGTTATCTGCCTTGAAAATGGGAAAAAACGGGGTGTGTCCCCGTTTCAATGACCAACGCTACTCATGTTTGAGGAGCGGAGTCCATTCGCGGGCGGCGGCGGCAAGGGCGCGGGCGCGGTGGGAGATGGTGTTCTTTTGCGACGAAGGCATTGAGGCGAAACTCTCGGTAAAACCATCCGGAATGAAGAGCGGATCGTAGCCGAAGCCCTCGATGCCTGAAGGCGATTCCGCGATGTGGCCGGGACAGATGCCGTCGAGCGTCCATTCACGTCCGTCAGGCGCGCAAAGCGCAAGGGCGCAACGGAAGCGTGCGCGGCGGTCGGCCACGCCCTTCAAGGCGCAAAGGAGTTTCGCGTTGTTTTTTGCGTTGTCGCAAGGCTCGCCGGCATAGCGCGCGGAAAGGACGCCGGGTGCGCCATTCAAGGCGGCGACTTCGAGTCCCGAATCATCTGCCAGAGTCCACATTCCAGACGCATCGCGAAGCGTGCGCGCCTTTTTGAGGGCGTTGCCTTCGAAGGTGTTGGAATCCTCCTCGACATCCTCGGGCAGGCCCGGCACTTCGTCGGCCGCGAGAAGTTCGCAGCCTTCGATGGCGAGAATGCTCTTGATTTCCGCCACCTTGTGCCTGTTCCTCGTTGCGATCAAAAGTTTCATCTTCGCCTTCACCTAAACTTAACAAGTACGGCTGAAGCCGTACGCTCCGATCCAAACCCTTCGCCTAAATCGTCTTGAGCAGGTTGTTCTTGTAGAGGAGCGTCATCATGCGGCAGTCGAGCGTATGCCCGGCGCGATAGGAAACCGCTGTACCAGCGAAACGGCCGGTATCGATGAGCGCGATTGCGGCGAGGAGGTCTAATGTGGCGCGGTGCCAGACAGCCTCGAGAGAACGTCCATCGACGACAACGCCAGGCTCGTTGAGATACTTGCGCTTGCCGTGGATGAGGATGTTCTTGCGGGTGTAGCCGAGATTGCGCGTTTCAGCGAGGAGCTGGCCGATTGTCTTCGTGAAGAGCATCATGCCGAAGGTTGCGTTGGTACGCGCGGCGGCGCCGAAGCGGAAGGCATCGTGGGCGACGTCGAACTGGATGCGCTGCTTGCCGATCACCGATGGGAAATCAACCGCTACATCCATGTGGAGCGCGCGGTCGCCAGGTTCGGCGGGAAGGAGGGTGAGGAAATCGCCACGGTCGCCGCCGATGGTGACCGGCTCCTTGACTGTCACGAAAGGCGCATCGGATTGTGTCGTGACGCGACCGGCGCGCTCGAAGGCTTCGACCAAGTCCATGCTGGAGCGGTCGAAGAGCGGCGGGTCGCCGGATGCGGTCTTGATCAGCAGGTTGTCTATGCCCATGCCGAGGCGGAGGGCGACGATGTGCTCGACCATGCGCAGGTAGTTGTGCGGCGAACCACTGCGCAAGACGATACTGCGCGCAGATGTCCAGACATTGCGGACGGAGACCTGGATGGGAAGCGATTCGGGCTGGTCGGTGCGCTGTATCCACCAGCCCGGAGTCGTCGAGGGGCAGAACACAAGGGTACGCTGAGCGCGGCCGGTGTAGGTGCCGGGACCCGTCACGGAGACCTCGTGGCCGAGCGTGGCGCAATGGTTCCATTCGGGGTCGGGCGTTGATGGAACGGGGAAGGCCTGGTCCACGGCCTGCTCGAAAAAGCGCTCGCGGGCGGCGTGGATCGCCATCTCGCTGCCGGCGACTATGCGGCCCACAGGAATCTTTGTTGACATGGGAATCGGCTTCCTTTTGGATGCGATCAGTCCGCGGGCTGGACAAGATTGAATTCGAACATGGCGTCGAGGAAATTCCCGACATCGACATGCACGACATCCGGCGGGCCATTGAACTTTGTCACAAGCAACGATTCGAGTTCCGCAATATCGGTGGGTTCGGCAAGTCGGTCCCACAGGGCGCGGCCGGTACGGCTGAGCGTGAAGATGCGGCGTGATGGCTCGTTCAGCGGAACGAGGATATCCTCGCCGGCGATTGTCCGGGCGACGACATTTGGATTTTGCCTGTAGCGCATAAGTTGGTGTTCCACTTTGAGAAGGGCTTACTGGATCATGATAACCGAACCAGTGGATGGCCTGTCGGGCCTGAATACGATCGCTGGATCACCAAGGATTCCGAAGCAGAGATACTGGCATTCGGGATAGGAGGAAGCTGCGATCGCGCACATCGCGTCGCGCCAGGCGTCTCCGAGGCGCAGGGTCGAACGGTCGTGGGCGAGGGTGTAGAACGCATCGCAGAGGTAATCGCCAGACCTATCGCCAGAAAGGCCGGAAGAGCAGATTATGGCCGTGAATCCGCTATCGACGGACCGTGCGCCGTACGCGACCAGGCTCTGTGTCGATGACGTGATGTGCCAGGTACCGGCCTGGCAGCATACCCAGAAGGCGATGGGCGGGAAGGACCAGCGCGTCTCGATTGACGACCCCGTCTTCTCGCCGGTGATGTTCGTGTAGCGCAAGAGCCAGTTCGACTCCATGTTGCTGTTGCCGAGGAAGTTCAGGTTCGCATGCCCGGAGTAGTGGAAGAGGCCGGCGTCGGCGGCAAGGGCGGGAAGCAGTTGTCTACGGCGTTCGTCGCTGAGACAGCTTTTGGCGTCGCCATCGGTTGGTATGACGCGCGTTGTGCGCCAGCCAATGGATTCCAGCTTGTCGGCGGCGCGGTTCACCACGTTTGAGAAGGCGAGGCCGGCCGTGATACGGATCGGATAGTCCGCCGCCAAAACCGCCATCTGGCGCCTTGGGCGGTTCTGCTCGTATGCGATGGTGCGCTCGACCATCTTCGCCGCCTGTGCCGGAGTGACCGCGATAAAGCGGCCGACCGCGATTTCCGGGCCGTGCAGGAGGGGATCGACATCGCCGAAGAGAACATCTTCGGTAATGACGACACCATCGCCGGCTATCGGATTTCCCGAGAAGTCGTATGCGGAGTAGATTCGTTGCGGCGCGATGAAAGGCGGTATCAGGCAGCGCGAATAATCATTGTTCGCGGCACCCTGGAAGCCGGTGTACTTGTGATGGTAGTCCGCATTGCCATGTCCCGCGAGAAGGAGATAGCGCGGCGGAATCCGCCAGTTCGCGTATGCGGCGCGGGCGAATTCGCGTATTGCCTCCGGGATTGCGAGACCGTGCGAATAGCGGTTGTAAACCGTTTCAACATCGACGATAACCGTGCGCAGATGCTGGTTGGAGCGATACTTCGCAAGCGGCTCGAGCGCGGCGCGGAAACCATCGACCCAGCCTTCGGGCGGAATCAGGATCACATAGTCGGCGGCGAAGTCGGAATCCGACCAATCGATATCCCGCACGCCGCGGATGGACGGTTCGTAGCAACCTTGAGCGGCGAAGACGGCGTAGCTGGAGTCAGGTCCGTCGCACGAGAAGACGACGCCGGCGGCTGATGCGGTTGCGAACGATTCGATATCTGAAAGCGCAACGGGAGCGCGCGGGGTGGAAACATCCCATGCGAAGACGGGAGTGTTTTTTGTGAAGGCAGTGACACAAATGTTCGGCTTGGTTCCGCCCGGACAACTCAAGAAGTCCGTTCGCGCCATGTAGTAGCGCTGGTATTCGATTTCCAGCCATTCGAGATAGAAGCGCGGATAGTTGGAGCCAACGACATTGAGCGTGTTGTCGATCGTAACCGAGAGGGCGCCGTCGGCGACGCAGGTGGATGGGAACTGGCCCGAAACAGTCGCGACATTTTCGCCCGTCCACGATGTCGTCGCGATAGTCGCCTTGGCCGCGCCCACCTTCAATCGCGCAGAATGGTTGTCGGTGCCGACATCGAAAACGGAGTACATGCCGGCGGTGACGGTGCCGTTCCATGTGCCGGAAGCGACATCGGGAAGTTTGACGGTGCGGGTGTAGGTAGCGCCGCCCACGAGGGACTTGACCAGGAGCATCGAATGGTTTGTCGCCGAAGCGAGTTGCTCGATGCCGGCCATGGTTGTCTCGGCGACGCGCACGGTGGACGTGAACAGTTCGTTTGTTTGCGCAGCGGGATCTGGCGGCGCGGGGCGCACCGCGATCTGCGGCCCGCTTTCCCCGAGAGTCGCATAGTAAACATTTTCAGGGGCCTGGGCGGAGTATGGAAGCGCTTCGCCGTAGAAGCGGATGCCGGAATCGAAGCGCGACCATGCAACCGGTTCGCCTCCGCACTCAAGGCGGCAGAGGCCCTGGTCGAGGAGCTGCGCGACTGCGGGCATTGAAAGGCCCGAAGCCGTCGCCAACTCGGAATCGGACACGGCATAGACGCCGGTGTCCTTCACGCCAAAGCGGATACGGTCTGCGGGGGCGGACTCGTTCCATTCCTGCACTCGGTCGCGTTCACCGATCCAATGCTGCGCAGCGGTCGCTGTCAATACGCAAGATGCCATGGCCATGATGGCGATGGAGTGAAATGCCACAAGACTAGCATGGTGTGAATAGGACATATCGCAAAACCTAAATTGACGAGGGTATGGTGTGAGTGGATTCTACAACTGGAGACTGGAAGGATCCTGGCCGAGCTTGCGCGCGATCACGCGGACGGCCTGCTTGAGATCTTCGTCCTGCGAAAGGCGGTTGTGGACGACAGTGCAGGCATGGAGGATAGTCGCGTGCGTCTTGTCGAAGGCGGTCGCGATTTCGGGAAGGGAGGCGCGGGTGAGGCGGCGGCAAAGGTACATCGCAATCTGGCGCGGAACCGCGACGTTGCGCTGGCGGTGCTTGCTCGACATATCGGCGAGGCGGACGTCGAAATATTCGGCGACGGCCTTCTGTATGTCCTCGAATCCGAGATCCTCCTGGTGTTCCTTTTCGAGGAGGTCGCGGAGGATATGGCGCAGGAGATCGACGGTGACGGGTTGCTTGCTCAGCGCAGCGTATGAAACGGCGCGTGTCTGTGCGCCTTCGAGCGCCCGGACATTCGATGAGATATGCTCGGCGATGAAGGTAAGCAATTCAGGGGAAAGCTTGGTAGGACTATCCTTCTGCTTGTCCTGGAGAATCGCGAGGCGGGTCTCGAAACTGGGGCATTCCATCTCCGTGACGAGTCCCCACTCGAAGCGGGAGACGAGGCGCTGTTCGAGGCCGGCGATTTCCGAAGCGGGGCGATCGCTTGTCATCACAATCTGCTTGCGGGCATCGAAGAGCGCATTGAACGTGTGGAAGAACTCCTCCTGGAGTTGGGTCTTGCCGGCGAGGAACTGGATATCGTCCACAAGAAGAACGTCGATATTGCGGTAGCGATTACGGAAGGCGACGGTATCGCGGGTCTGGAGCGAACCGAGGTATTCGTTGAGGAGCGTCTCGGACGAAACGTAGAGCACCTTCAGGTTCGGGTTTTCAAGCGCCTGGTGTCCGATGGCCTGCATGAGGTGCGTCTTGCCGAGTCCCGTGGGGCCGTAGATGAAAAGCGGATTGTAGGCGTGGCCGGGGGACTTCGCCACCGCGATTGCGGCGGCATGGGCGAAGCTGTTGGAAGGGCCGACCACGAAGCGTTCGAAGACGAAGCTTGGATTGAGAAGCGCCTGTACTTCCGCGACTGCGGAAACCTTGGCCCTGCGGCCCTTCTTTTGCGGTGGGGCGGGAATCACCGCGGGCGGCATGTCTTGCGGCGGGGTTTCACGGGACAGTTCCTTGAAGCAAATCTCCGCGACCGATTCGGCACCGGCGGATTTGACGGCCTGGATGATCGGCTCCTTGAAATTCTCCTCGAGCCACATCTTGTGGAAGTCGTTATCGACTTCGAGGACGATTTCCTTCTCCGAGATTGAAACCGGTCGGATGACTTCGATCCAACGCGCGTAGGTATCGGCATTGAGTGTCGATTTCAGATATTCGCACGCCTGTTTCCAAATGGGGATGATATCCATGGCTAGCCTGGCAGGGAAATGGGATTGGGGCGTCAAAGGTCCGAACTTGAGATGTCGGCGTTTTCGCCATCGCCGCCCGGCTGGGTGTCGGCGCCGTAGGTCACGATCTCGAATGGTTCTCCGTGCGAACCCGGCACGAGGTAAACGTAGTCGTTGCCCCAGGGATCAAGCGGGAGAGTCACCCGGTCGAGGTATCCACCATTCGGGAAGTTTTCGGGGACAGGTGGAAGCGTCGGTTTCTCGACAAGGGCGGAAAGGCCCTGGCGCGCGGTGGGCGGCACCCGATTGTCGTTCACGTACATCTGGATCGCGGTCTTGAAAAGCGCGATCTCCGTCTTCGCCTTCGCGACACGGGCCTTGCCGGGCGCATTCACGAGCTTTAGCCCGACAACGCCGGCGAGGATGACCATTATGGTGATCGAGACGAGCAGTTCGACGAGCGAGAAACCCGCGGAAAAACGGCGCGCCGTTTTTTCCGCGGCACACTGTACGCCATCCGATGTTGTCGATGGAATCAATACCATGGCGTCGGATCCTCGATATCGTCCGGCGGGAAGGCGCGGAGCCAGGTGTTGAGCGAGACCTTGTAGTCGTCTTCTTCCTCGACGCCATTGGAGCGGATGTAGCTTGGAATGAAGCGGCCCTTGAGACGGAAGATAAGGCAGTCCGTTTGGAACTGGACATAGCCGCCGACCTCTTCAAGCTGCGCGTCTTCGGCCTCGTAGCGGCTGTAGGCGTTTACCGACCATGCGTCGGTGAAGGAGACCACTATGCCGCCGGTGTAGAGGGTGGATTTATCCACGCGGTAGTTGACCTCGCCATACGCGTGCCAAAGGGGATTGTCGAAAAGCCACAGGCGGGCATCGGCGCTCGAAATCTCGGAAGCATCGGCATCGAAGTAGCCGTCGAAATCGACATTGAACCATTTTGCGGGGCGGATCTTGCCATCGACTCCGATGGTCTGGAGACCAGTGTAGGGATCTTCGCCAGGGCCATCTATCGCGATAATGCCGAAGACATCCACGTCGAGCGGGGTGGAAATATGGCCTTCAAGATTCTTCGTCTGGAGCTTGTGGCGCGTGCCGATGCGGATGTTGTGCGTAAGATCGTATTTGTCGGTGCCATCGAACTGCGGCAGTTCCGAAGGCACGAGCGATGGCTCTGGAATGAATGTGTAGTTGGCGTACGGTTCGACGATGTGGCGCCACGGATTGCCGTCGAGATCCTCGTACATCCCGTATGCGGCAAAGGAGACTTCAACGCCGAATTCGGGGTAGAAGCGAACGCCAGATCCATCGGGAAGCCTGGTCGTGATTGTTTCTTCGGGATGGAGTGTCGCGACTGTCTGGCCGAGTTCATTTGTCGCGAAGGTCGTGTAGGCCGGCTGGATGGATTCTTCGCCGCGATATGTGTCGCCATAGTAGGTGGCCCGGAAGCCGGCGCGGGGAACGACCTGCAGGAAGCCAAGGAACTTCTTGGGATACGAAAACATGTGGTAGGTATCGAAGCGGGTGGTGTCATACGATTCCGCTCCGGCGTATTCGGGGGAGACATCGCTGAAGTCGGCGAACTCGCGCTGTATCCAGCCGCCGCGTGTTTCGCCCTCGTAGTAGATGCCTGTCTCCGCGATTTCGGTCTGGTAGGTCTCGAACCAGGCTTCGGGAAGACGATTGACGCCATCGTAGAAATCATTGAGGCGGGCGTATGCGCCAATGCCGAAGGTGTAGTAGTCGGCGTTGTGCGAGTAGGTCAGATAGTTTTCCGGCTGCGGATTGATGCGATAGTCGTCCTCGAAGAAATCCTTGAGGACATCGTTGTCGCTGACGTAAGTACCCTGCAGGCGGATACGGTCATACGCGGATATGGCGACATCGTGGATCGCGTTGAAACGATAGCGTGAAGGATCGAGTTCATCATACGGCGAAACATCGCGCTTGCGGGGATCCTTGTCGTCAAGGAAATACCCTGAAATCCAGCCGCGGCCGGCGCCGCCGAGATACCACGAGATGTCTTCGCCGAAGGCAACGCCGCGTTTGGAGCGGACATCCACATGCGTCTTGGAGTTGATCTCCATGTCGCGCCCTTCCTCGTCCTGCCCGAAATCCACCATGCGGAACACATACGCGGAAAGGAGGTATGCGCCCCAGCGGGAGGAGTAGCCCGGAACGAAGCGGAAGCCGTAGTGGTGCTCGAAATCGCGGTACCAGTACGGAACGTAGAATATCGGAAGAGATCCGAGATACAGCACGGCATCGCGCGCCTTGAGGTAGCCATTGGGCTTGAACTCCGTCTCGCCGCCGTGGACATGGTAGTGGAAGAAGCCTGGCTCGTTGGTGCAGGTCGTCATCTTGACATCATCCAGATAGAATGTGCCGTCGTTGCCTCGCTCGCTTTCGCCGGCGACAACGCGGAACAGCTTGTCGCGCAGGTCGAGGTCCGACGCGAGGCCCGCGCCTGTCATGTAGTTGTACGCGATATGTTCGCCATTCCAGGTGTTCTGGTCCTTGCGGATGAGCGTCACATTGCCATCCGCCTCGATTTCGCCGGTATCGGGCCTGATGCGAACCATCTGGGCGTGAAGGTCATTGTCGCCATAGACAATGCGTACATTGCCGGTTACAGTGTACCATCCGGTTTTTCTGTCAAATGAGAAATTATCGGCCTGGATGTCGGGCACGGCATTTGTCTCCGCGGGCTTCGCGAAAAAGTCGCCTGCGCCATATCTGTCTGCGGCATGCGCGGCTTTGGCTGCGGGAACCAGCGCAAGGAGCGCGGTCACGGCGGCAACAAGTCGGTAAAGATGTCTCATTTGCTTGAACCTCATGCGGATGCGAATGGCGGTAGGGACGCGATGCGGCGGCGCACCGCCGAAAAAACGGCGCGCCGCTTTTTTTCGCGCTAGAGCGATTTCATTTCACCAGCAGAATACAAGGTATTGCCCTCGTTGTCGATGATTGAAAATGACTCGGGGTGGCGCTGTGGTTCCGTCTTGAAGGCGAAACGGCCGGGGAAATCGCGCTGGAGCTCGACGAGCATCGCCTCGTCTTCGCGGCGCAGGCGTTCGAGTACGCTTGGCGCTACGAGCACCTGGAGGTCTGCATCCTTCTTTTCGTGGAGGAGCTTCCTCTTGATCGCGGCGATCTGGCGCTGGATATCGACGCTCAGCGCGAGCGGGGAGCGGATCAGGCCATGGCCGCGGCAATAGGGGCAGTCGGTGTACATCTGCGAAAGGATGCTTTCCTCCTGGCGCTGGCGCGTCATCTCCATCAGTCCGAGGTCGGAGATCGGCAGGACGTTGGTGCGGGCCTTGTCGCGCTTGAGGGCGGCCTTCATCGCCTTGAATACTGCTGTCTGGTGCTTGCGGGACTTCATGTCGATGAGGTCGAGGACGACAAGCCCGCCGATGTTGCGGAGGCGCAGCTGGCGCGCGACTTCCTCGACGGCGTCGAGGTTGACCTCGAGGATGGCGTCTTCCTGCGAACCCTTGCCCTTGTGGCGGCCGGTGTTTACATCGACCGCGATGAGGGCTTCCGTCTCGTCGATCACGAGATAGCCGCCGGTCTTCAGCGGGACCTTGCGGCGGAAGGCCTCCTCGAGCTGGCGTTCCACGCCATAATGGTCGAAGATCGCGGCCTGGCCGTCGTAGTGATGGATGAGGCCCTTGGCATGGCGGGAGATGCGCGCGGCGATCGCGCGGATGCGCTCGTATGCCTCGGCATCGTCGATCACGACGCGGTCGATGTCTTCGGAAAGCCAGTCGCGGACGACGCGCTCGATGAGGTCGGGTTCCTGATAGACGCAGCAGGGCGTCTTCTTCTCGCGGATGTTGTTCTGGAGCTCGGTCCAGACGGAGCAGAGCCCGCGCCAGTCACGCACGAAGGCGCGCTTGCTGGCACCCTGTCCGGCGGTGCGGACGATAAGCCCCGTGTCGTCGGACGGGAGCGTGAGTCGGTCGAGTATCTTCTTCAGGCGCAGGCGTTCCTTGCCATCGCCGATCTTGCGCGAGACGCCGCGAAGGCGGCAGCCAGGCATCATCACGAGATAGCGGCCGGGGATGGAGAGCGAGGCTGTGACACGCGGACCCTTGGTGCTGATCGGACCTTTTGAGACTTGGACGACGATTTCGGATCCCGGAGGAAAGCGCTTTGCGATTTCCTCGTTGGAAATGCGGCGGCGCTTCGAGGAACGCTTTTCGTCGGAGTCGTCCTCGTCGAGGCGGCTCTCGTCATCGGGGAACATGTCCCAGTAATGGAGGAAGGCGTTCTTCTTGAGACCGATATCGACGAATGCGGCCTGGAGGTCGTTTTCGAGGTTCTGGATGCGGCCCTTGAAGATGGAGCCGACGAGGCGTTCCTGGCTGGGATGCTCGACCTGGAACTCCTCGAGCCTGCCGCTCTCGAGCACCGCCACGCGCGTCTCGAGCTTCTCGGCGTTGATTATGATCTCGCGTTTCGAGGAGTTTCGCGAGAATAGGTTCTTGATGAATTCGAACATGGGATTTGTTCTCCTTTGGTTCGCGGTTTAACGCGGCGAAGCGGCGCTACGCTGTGCGCCCGGCCTCCCCCGCGCGCCCGTGGACGGCCACGCTCTGGACCAGTCCGAGGGCAAGATACATTGACAGGAGGAATGTCCTGCCGTAACTGATGAATGGCAGGGGAAGCCCGGTGATCGGCACCAGCCCGACTGTCATCGCGATGTTCACGAAGACATGGCTGAACACCAGTGTCACTATCCCTGCGCAAAGTATTCGCCCGGTCGCATCGATGCATCGCGCCCCCGCCCACAATCCCGGCAATAGGATGCCGAGAAAGAGCAGCAGCACGACCGATGCGCCGCGGAATCCTGTTTCCTCGGCGAGCACCGAGAAGATGAAGTCGTTCGATGAAACCTGTTGCGGAAGGTAGCCGAGCATGTTCTGGTCGCCCTTCAGGAATCCCTTGCCATTCCTGCCGCCGGATCCAACCGCGATCTCGGACTGGCGCTTGTTCCATGCCATGCCGTGCGGATCGCGCTCCGGGAAGAGGAACACGAGCAATCGCTTCTTCTGGTAATCGCTCAGGAAGGATGTCGCCGTTTCGAGCGGCTTGCGGGCGGCGGCGGGCAAATCCGGTTTCTCGAGCGCGACGATCGCGCCAAGCGTGCCGCCAGCGACAAGGCCGGCGGCAAGCAGCGAACACAGCAGCGCGCGTGGCGCGGTGCCCGCGACGAAGAGCATCGCGAGGCAGACGGGACCGAGCACTAGCGTCGTGCCAAGGTCCGGCTGCTTCAGGATAAGTCCCGCCGGAATCGCGACGATGCCGAGCACGATCGCGAATTCGCCGATGCCGCGAGTGGCCCCTTCGCGTCCGAGGAACTGCGCGAGCGCCATGATGGTCGCCAGCTTCGCCAATTCCGCAGGCTGTATGCCGAAGACCCAGCGGCGCGCGCCCAGGCGCGTCTCGCCCACAAGCAGCACCGCGACGAGCAGCAGCAGCGCCCCGCAGTAGAAGACGGGACTGAAGCGAATGATGGTTCGATAGTCCACGCAAGCGATGCCGATCATCATCGCCAACCCGGCCACGGCCAATTCGGCATGCTGCAGATAGAGACGATGCAGGCTTGCCTCCTCGCGGATGGAACAGGCGCTATAGACGAACGCGACGCCGATCGCGGTGAGCAACAGCATGCAAGCAAGCATCGTCCAGCTCATGCGGCGGAGGGAAGCCAGGCGAGAGAGGATGGAGGTCATGAGAGGCCTCCTTCAAGATAACAGATAACAGATAACAGATAACAAGTGTCGCTGGGAGTGATTCGATTGCGGGCGAGGGCGGGCGAGGGCGAGTTATCGTGGGCGGGGGCTTCCTCCGGCTCCACTCCGAAATAATCCGAGAGCAGGGCGCTGACTATCGGCGCGACTGTCTTGCCGCCGGAGTCGCCGTCCTCGACGAGCACCGCAAGCGCGATCACCGGATCGTCGAAGGGCGCGAATGCGATCATCCAGGTGTGCTTGCGGCGGTTTGCGCGCGAGCCGAATTCCGCCGTGCCCGTCTTGCCGGCAACGGCTATCCCCGGCACGCGGGCGCGCCATCCCGGCCCCGTCCGCGCCTCGATCACATCGTGCATTCCGCCACGCACCACCGCGAGCGTCGAAGCCTTCCATCCGAGCCTGCGCACGGGCAATGGGTTGTCGATCGCGTCGAGGGGGGAAAGCACGAGGCGCGGCGGACGGATCGTGCCGCCGTTTGCGAGCGCGGCCGCGTATGTCGCAAGCTGGATTGGCGTTGCAAGCATGGCGCCCTGCCCGATCGAGCAGTTTGCGGTGTCGCCGCTGCGCCATCCGTCCTTCTGTGCGCGGCGCTTCCATGCGTCGTCTGGCAGCAGCCCGCGGGATTCGCCGGCAAGGATGATGCCAGTGCGTTCACCGAAGCCGAGGGACGCGGCCATGTCGTGGACCACGGGCCAGCCGACAGTCACCCCGAGATTGCAGAAATAAGGATTGCACGACTGCTCGATGGCCTTGCGCATGTCGATTTCGCCGTGGCCAACCGTGTGCCAGCAATGGAGCCGCATTCTTCCCAGCGCATAGCAACCGGTGCAATCGTAGGCGAGTCCGGCGGAAACGCCGCTTTCGAGCGCGGCCGCGGCGACACATGGCTTGAACGTGCTGCCGGGCGGATAGGCGCCGCAAACCGCGCGGTTGAGGAGCGGGATGTCCTTGTCGCGGTTCAGCGCGCGCCAAAGCGCGGTGGAAGGCGCCGGCGTCATGTCGTTTGGATTGAAGCCCGGCACGCTCACAAGCGCGAGAACCTCGCCATTGCGCGGGTCGATCGCGACCATCGCGCCGCGTCCGCTGGCGGTGCCGGAGAGAAGCCGCTCCCCATGCTCCTGCAAGCGGGAATCGATGGTGAGCGTCACGTCGCGGCCCCGCACGGGATCAAGGGTTTCGAAGACATCATGCATGTACCCTGCGGCATCGACGCGCAGATTCTTGCCGCCCGGCCGCCCCGCGAGAACCGCGTCGCAAGACGCCTCTATGCCCGCGCGGCCGCACATGTCGGGCAGGTAGTAGTGGTGGACGAAGTTGGTGACGACAGGCTTGTCGCGTCCCACGTATCCGAGCAGGTGCGCCGCGAACTGCCCGCGCGGGTAGATGCGGTCGGATTGCACGAAGATGTCAACGCCGGGAAGCGGCGTCTCTATGTGCTCGGCGAAACGGGCGAGCGCATCGGAATCGAGCCCGCGCCATGCGATAAAAGGCATTGGAAGACTGCGGCGCACATGCGCGGCGATATCGTCGCGGTCAACTTCGCGCGGTCTGCCGATGATCGCGGAAAGTTCGTCGATCTGCGCATCGACCGCGTCGATTGTGCGGCTCCACGGTCCCGGACGGCGCAACTCCTCGATGTAGAAGGCCAGGCAATAGTTGGGGCGGTTGTCGGCCAGGCACACTCCGTTGCGGTCGAAGATGCGCCCGCGCGTGGCGGGCAGCAACACACGCCGCACGCATTGCCGCTCGGCGCGGTCGGCGTAGTCGCCGGAGTCCTCGATCTGAACTTCGTGGAGCCGCGTCGCAAGCGTCGTGAATCCGGCGAGGATGACAACGGCGATAACGGCCAGGCGCCACCTAGACGGGAGATTGACGGCTTTCCGGTCCATCTATCTCCTTTCTTGGCCTGACGTTCATGGCCATGCGGTCGAGCTTGCGGCCGATGATGAAGAAAAGCGCCGCGGCAAAAGCGCAAGACAGCGCGCTCGTAGCCGCCGCCGACGCGAGCCAGGCGAGACCGCGCCCGGCAAACGAAACGCCCAGCATCGCCCGCTGTGCCAGGCATTGCGTAGCGCCTATCGCGGCGCCGGACAGTGCGGCCGTCCCGATGCTTTCGTTGAGGATCACGTCGCGAAGGGCGATAGCGCCGCCCGCATACGCGAGCAAGAGAAGCGAAGTCGCGCCGATCGGCACGCCGCAAATGGCGTCGTGCGCGATACCCGCGGCGAGCGCGGCCGTACCGGCAAGGGGGAACTCGCGCTGGAGGGCGTAGTAGATAGGCACCGCGCAGATGAACGGGATCTTAAGCGGAATGCCGGGAAGAAACTCCTCAAGACACGCCGCGAGCGCGAACATGATGACCATCACGGGGAAGTTCAAGGCGAAGGTCATCGAGCGCCTCCGTCTGTCATCACGAACACCATGTGCAGGTCGCTTATGTCCACCGCGGGCTGGACCAGCCCTGTCCTGCACAGCCCATCCTCGTCGATCTTCGAGCTTTCGAGATACCCCACGAGCAATCCGCGCGGGACCTGTCCGCCGCGTCCGGAAGTGCGGACCTGCAGTCCGGCGGGCAAATCGTCGAGCGGCGCGCCGCGGTCGATATAGCGGAGGGCGAGGGGCTCGAGGGCGAAGACAATCTCGGGGCGTCCGCGCGCCGCCCGCGCGCCGGAACCATTCAAGATGCCCTGCACGTACTGCGGCGCGATGTTGGTGGAGACATTCACCTCGCATGCGAGGCGGAAGTTTGGATCGGCAACAAGCAGGATGTCCGCCGTGGAACTGGAGACGGCGCTCACGCGGCCGACGACTCCGTTCGCGACGATTGCGACCTGTCCGATCGCGATGCCGCTGGACGAACCGCGGCCGACACGGATCGTCCGCCACCAACCGCCATCGCCGCGCGGAAGGACCGGGCAGGCTACAAGGTTGTGGCGGACCCGTGGCTCCAAGCCTAGCTGGCTGCGCAACGAGGCGTTTTCGACCGCGATGGAATCCACCCGTTTGAGTTCCAGCCGGAGACGCTCGACCTCTTCTTCGAGTTCGGCGACACGCGCTGCGGCCGAAGCGGAATTAATGACATTTCCGGCGACCGGGACAACGCTGGAGCGGAACCATTCGGCCGCCCTTGAAAACGGATAGAAACCCTCCCTGACGCCAGCGACCATGGATGAGCGCATCCATGCCCCGGCCAGGGCAATCAGCACCAGTCCGAAGACCAGGCCCCATATTTTGGAAATTCGCACCTGACCTTGTCCCAGGGGACCCTTGCGGATCGCGACGGGGAACGCCAGGCCTCAAACGTGGATCACGAGTGTGGAGACCGCTTTGCAAGAAGGTCCATTTCGTTGAGCACGATGCCCGTTCCCTCCGCCACGGCGGTCATGGGATCGTCTGCCACATGAACGGGCAGCTTCGTGTCCTGGGCGATACGCCTGTCGAGTCCGGCAAGCAGCGAACTGCCGCCCGCGAGGACCATGCCGCGATCGACGAGATCCGCGGCCAGTTCGGGGGGACACTTTTCCAAAGCGGTCAAAATAGTCTTCACGATGTCATCGACGGGGACTTCCAGGGCTTTCCGGATAGCATCCGACGTGACGGTTATAACCTTGGGCAAACCGTCGATCTTGTCGCGGCCCTTGACCTCCATCGAGGTTTCTTCGCTAACCTTGTATGCAGAACCAATCGTGACCTTGATGTTCTCGGCCGTTCGTTCTCCAATCAACAAATTGAAATTGCGGTCGATGTAGTCGATGATACACCTGTCGAAGGTGTCCCCGCCCACACGGACGCTGCGTGAAAAGACCATGCCGGCAAGCGAAATCACGGCCACATCGCATGTGCCGCCGCCAATGTCGACAATCATGTTGGCCGCCGGTTCCTGTACCGGCAGGCCAACTCCGATGGCGGCCGCCATCGGTTCTTCGATGGTAAGCACCTTGTGCGCGCCGGCGCGGAGGCCGGCGTCCTGCACGGCGCGCCGCTCGACCTCGGTAATGTCGCCTGGAACGGCGATCAGCACGCGCGGCTTGACCAGCTTGTGGGTCCTGGCCGCGTTGATGAAATGGCGGAGCATGGCCTCCGTGATGTCGAAGTCGGCGATCACGCCTGACTTCATCGGGCGAACCGCGGTGATATTGCCCGGCGTGCGACCGAGCATATCCCACGCAGCCTGGCCTACCGCCAGGATGCTCTTCGTCCCCTGCTGGAGGGCGACGACAGACGGCTCGCGGATTACGATGCCGCGGTCGCGAACGTAAACGAGCGTGTTCGCGGTACCGAGGTCGATGCCGATGTCGTTCGTGAAGAGGTTGTGCAGCTTGTTGAACATCGCGGAGTTTCCTGCCCCGGCGCTACCGGGCTAGATGGCGTGACGCCGTAGGGTTACTGTTCGTCGTCGTAGTCAATGTCCTCGATCGGCGCGACGGGAGCGAAGCCCGTGCCTTCGAGGTTGCCTTCCATCCAGTCGCCGAACTGCGCCATCTGGCGCGTGCGGCCAAGCATCGAACGGAACTGGTTGCGGAGCATCGTGTATTCGGAAATACCATCCGCGTCGGTGGGCGTGGCCTTTGGCTCGCGGGCATCGACATACACGAGAAGCGCGCCAAGATAGGTGTTGACCGGCTCGGTCATCTCGCCGGCGGCGAGCGTGCGGAGCTGGAGCGCAGCCTCGCCGGAAGGGTCGAACGAAGCGCGCGGCATCGTGAAGAGGCTGAAGTTGAGCGGTTCGCCGGCGGAAGTGCCGGCCACGGCGACTGCCTCGCCAAAATCCTTGCCCTCGGCAAGGGCGGCCTTGACCTGCGCGACCTGCGCCTCGAGCTGCTCGTCGAAGGCCTTCTTGCGGGCGTCGGCGCGGGCGTCGGATTCAACCAGGCCGCGGACATCCTCGAATGCGGGGGTGTGCGCCGGGATGTTGGCGATCGCGGAAATCAGATAGATGTGGGAACCGCCGACCGCGATGCCGCAACGGGAATCGTCGCGCTCTGGATCGAGGTCGAAGGACGTCTCGCGGAACTCGCGGAGCGCACCGCCGTCTATGCCGGGGATGAAGCTGTCGGCGTTGAAGAGCGCGGTGGTCGAGATGTTCATGCCGCCATTGGCGGCGAACTTGTCGAAGATGCCTTCGCTCTTGTCGCGCACGTACACGAGGAAATCCTTCATCGCGTTGGTGCTCGCCATGTAGCGCGCGTCGTCCATCGCGAGAATGCCGCGGATCTTCTCGGAGACCTCCTCGAGGGGAATCGACTCACGGACGTTGTTCGTGGACATACGGGTAAAGTCGCCGGTGTTTTCGTCGTAGTAGTTCGCGATGTCATCATCGGTGATCGTCACGAACGGGAGGAAGTTGGTGACGCTCTGCTCGATGTATCGGACCTGCACCTGGTCGGGGAGGTCGTAGCGCGTGGGCTCGGTGTCGTAGAAGGCGCGGAGGTCATCCTCGGAGATCTCGATCGCCGCCGCATCGACAAGATTGGTGATCGTGGCGGTACGGACAGTGAGCATGTCGGTCCAGGAACCATACTCGCCCTGCATCTCGAGGGGCGAAACCCACGAGGCGCTGCCGATGAGGGCCTGTAGTTTGGAGAGAGTGACCTGCTCGCCGATGTACTGCTCGAAGAGCGCGGGAGTCCAGCCATCAAGCTCGCGCATGACATACTGGTACTGCTGCCTGCTGAAGTTGCCGGCGCTGTCCTTGAAATCCGGCATCTCGCGGATCGCCGCGCGGATTTCATCCGCACCCGTCACAATGCCCATCTCGCGGGCGGCATCGAGCGCGGCGACGCGCTCCCACGCCTGGGACTGGACAACCACGTACGGGAGATTCGAGCGGTTGCGGCCGGGGCCGCGCACGAACATCTCCTGGCGGGCGAGTTCGCGGGCGTCAATCTGCCGGCCCTTGAGATTGCCAGCCGAGGATGTCCTGGAACCGCCGCCGCCGACATAGCCGGCGAAGACAAACGCAAACACCGTGATGACCGCGATGATAAGCCAGAGCAGCTTGTTGCGAATCATCCTGTTGAAATGATAGATGAACACTTTTGTACCTCTGTATGGTGGCGCGTGTGATTTCGATCAAGTTAAGCGCCCGCTCCGCGCAACGCGCCGTGTCGCGGAAGGCGTGAAAGGGAATGGGCCGAAACCCGCGCGATCTTACCAGAGATCGTCCCCGTCGGAAGAAAAGAGATCGTCGGCGGAAGTTTCCGTTGAATCGCCGGCGCCATCGTCGCCGAAAGCGGAATCGAAATCGATGCCGCCTTCTTCCTCGGTGGTGCCGTCGTCATTGGAAGAATCCGCTTCCTCTGTCCAATCCTGCTGCGCTACGGCCGCCGCGACAAGCGGCTGACCCACAGCGAATGCGAAACGCTCGCGGCCCTTGCCGTCAGGCCCGGTCGCGAACACCGACACGATTTCGCGATGGCCGACAGGCGCAAATTCGCGCCAGATGCGGATTGCGGATCGCGTACTCGTCGAGATGGAGACAGGCTCCGCGCCGCCGTTGTCGATCAGCACGGGATAGTCGCCAAGAGTGTTCAAAATGCGGGTATAGGAACGGTCGCGCGACGTGATGAGCTTCACGCTATAGCCCGCCTTGAGGTCGGGAACCTTGATTTGCGGGGCGGAAATCGTAACCGAACCACCGGCGGCGGCCTGCACCGAGAGCGAATATGCGTCGTTCTTCTCCGTCGGGGTCAGGAGAGCAATGTCGCTGCGGCCATGCATCTCCAGGCAGTCGGCAATCGGGGTGCGCAGGGAAAGGCGCGCGCCGTCCTCGGCAATCGTGAAGACCGTTACCTTGCCATACTCAAGATCGACCACCAACTTCGCGGCGTCCCCATCGCCTTCCAGCAAGGCGGTGACGCAGGTGTCCGAGGCAAGCGTCACGGTGTCATCGCCGGTAAGCTGGATCGATGCCGTTCCGTCCTTCACAGTGCGGACTATGGTGCCGTACGGATAGGCCTTGCCCTTGACGGCCTCCTGGAACACGTTGGAACCAGGCTTGCTGACCTGGCAGATACCGCTGCAACCGGCAAGTTGGAAGAGACGGTCGGCGCCAAAAGCGCATGTGACCGTTGCTGCGAGGGCAAGCAACGCAAAAGAAACGCCTTTTTTCATTTTTGATCTCCGAAATCGGTGGAAAATGTCCGCAAGCGGATACAATCCGCCGTGCCGTATAAGGATAACCGACCATGCGTTGGCAAGTCAAGGTATTCTGGATATCGACGCCATCCCCGCTTTAGCAGTATCTTTTACTGTCACCCCGGAGGCGCGGAAATTTTCGCTGTCTTTCGGACCCCATTTCGCCAAAATACGGTCCGAAGGCCGGGGATCGTTCGTCCCGAATGGTCACGCGCCGGAATCGTGCGCGATTGATTTTCGCGAATGTCCGTGATCGGCAGTGGCGACAACTGGATTGTGCGTTGCGACGGCGCCCTCGCCGTCGCCTCCAAGTCCAAAACGGGGACACTCCTCGTTTCGGTTTCGCAGAATTTCGCCATAAGCGCAAAACGGGGACACACCCCGTTTTTTCCCCCGCCTGGCAATCGGGGACACACCCCGTTTTTCTCCAAAAATGTCGCCTGCCAGGCGACACATCCGCTCAAAAATACTGCTATTCTCCAGCCATGATTTCGGGGACACACCCCGATTTCGCGGTTCAACGAAACGGGGACACACCCCGAATCCAACGGGGACATACCCCGATCCAAAAAGGAGAAAAGCAATGAGAAGACCACGCGCAAAGGCCGATGGAGAAGGCTTTTACCACATCGTCAACCGCCTGTCCTGGCAGGGATGTTTCCTGAAGGGCGACTGGAAGAAGCGGCTGTTGGACCACATCCGTTCGGCGGCGGAGTTCGCCGGAGTCGAAATCCTGACGTTCGCGATCATGGGCAACCACTTCCATCTTCTCGCGAGGGTCGAGGCAAGGAGGGAGGTTTCGGACGACGAGCTTGTCGAACGCATGGGCCACATCTATTCCGAGAAACAACTCGAGAAAAAGCAGAACGAACGGAAACGCTGGGATGCCGATGAAAAGACGAAATGGAAGGCCGAAGAAGCCCGCGCACGGGTGCGGGCCCGCATGTACGACCTTTCCGAGTTCGTGAAGATATTCGCGCAGCGGTTCTCAATGGAATACAACGCGGCGCGGAAATACACGGGCTCGCCATGGGGCCAGCGCTTCAAGAGCATCCTAATCGAG
>JAZQOE010000158.1:0-12634 GCA_045627705.1 Kiritimatiellia bacterium
TCCTTCGATCCCCGCGCCCCGTAAAAAAGTCCCGGCGGCGTTCTACTCTCCCACGCGCTACCCGCGCAGTACCCTCGACGCTGAGGCCCTTCACTGCCGTGTTCGGAATGGGAACGGGTGTTACCTCCTCGCTATGGCCACCGGGAAAAGGTGGTTCCGGCCAAGGCCGGAAAAGGGTCCGCAAGTCATGGGAGAGGCGCAACGCATGCCTGGAGGGGCGATGCGAGCGTGCAATGGAAGACATGATCAAGCCTCACGGCTGATTAGTACCGGTCGGCTGAACGCGTCGCCGCGCTTGTACCTCCGGCCTATCGAGGTCGTAGTCTGCAACCTGCCTTGAGCCGACTTGCGTCGGAGGGATTCCTTGTCTTGGAGGAGGCTTGGCGCTTAGATGCTTTCAGCGCTTATCCGTTCCGCACATAGCTACCCGGCGGTGCCGCTGGCGCGACAACCGGAACACCAGTGGTGCGTCATTCCCGGTCCTCTCGTACTAGGGAATGTTCTCCTCAGGAATCCTGCGCCCGCAGAGGATAAGGACCGAACTGTCTCACGACGTTCTGAACCCAGCTCGCGTACCGCTTTAATTGGCGAACAGCCAAACCCTTGGGACCGCCTCCAGCCCCAGGATGCGATGAGCCGACATCGAGGTGCCAAACCGCGGCGTCGATATGAACTCTCGACCGCGATCAGCCTGTTATCCCCGGAGTACCTTTTATCCGTTGAGCGACGGCACTACCACGAGCTACCGCCGGATCACTAAGTTCTGCTTTCGCATCTGCTCGACTTGTCTGTCTCGCAGTCAGGCACCCTTGTACCTTTGCGCTCTTAGCACGATTGCCGACCGTGCCGAGGGTACCTTCGAACTCCTCCGTTACTGTTTGGGAGGAAACCGCCCCAGTCAAACTGACCCTCTGACATTGTCCCGCGCCCGGCTGACGGGTCCGCGGTTAGAAAGCCGCCCATCCAAGACCGGTATTTCACTGGCGCCTCCACGGGGCCTGACGGCTCCGCTTCCAAGGCTCCCGGCTATGCTACACATGGATGACCAGATCACAGTGTCAGATTACAGTAAAGGTTCACAGGGTCTTTCCGTCCTTCTGCGGGTATGCGGCATTTTCACCGCCATTACAACTTCACCGAGATCCTCGTTGAGACAGCGCCCAAACGTTACACGATTCGTGCAGGTCGGAACTTACCCGACAAGGAATTTCGCTACCTTAGGACCGTTATAGTTACGGCCGACATTCACCGGGGCTTTGGTTCGGAGCTTCGGCTTGCGCCTGACCCCTCGCCTTGACCTTTCGGCATTGGTCACGTGTCACACTCTATACGTCCCCTTGCGGGTTTGCAGAGTGCTATGTTTTTGTTAAACAGTCGCATGGGCCCGTTCACTGCGCCCCCTCGCGGGGGACCCCTTATCCCGAAGTTACGGGGTTAGATTGCCGAGTTCCTTAACGAGGTTTCTCTCGCGCGCCTTGGTATCTTGGTACCATTCCACCTGTGTCGGTTTTGGTACGGTCGCCGGCTCGATCCCCAGGAGTTTTTCTTGGCAGTATGACATCGCAGACTTCCCGGCGGGCCTTTCGGCCGCGCCAGTCATCCGCCGCCTGGCCTTGGAATGGCGGATTTGCCTGCCACTCCGGCCTCACGGCTTGAACGGACCATCCATCGGGTCGCGCTGCTAGCCTGCTGCGTTCTCCATCGGTCAAGCTCTCGCCGGCGGTACAGGAATATTGACCTGTCGTCCATCGACTACGCCCTTCGGCCTCGCCTTAGGCACCGACTGACCCTGGGCGGACGAACCTGCCCCAGGAAACCTTGGAATTCCGGCGGTGGGGATTCCCGCCCCACTTTTCGTTACTCATGTCCGCATAATCGCTTCCATGCGGTCCACGGTCGCTTGCGCTTCCGCTTCGGCCCGGCATGGAACGCTCCCCTACCATCCTGTAAAAACAGGATCCGCAGCTTCGGCATACGGTTTGACTCCCGATCATTTTCGGCGCGGGATCTCTCGACTAGTCAGCTATTACGCACTGTTTAAATGGTGGCTGCCTCTAAGCCAACATCCTAGCTGTTACAGAGACCTCACATCCTTAGTGACTTAACCGTATTTTGGGGCCTTGGCTGGCGGGCTGGGCTGTTTCCCTTTCGACTATGAAGCTTAGCCCCCACAGTCTCACTCCACGCGTGACGCCCGCGGTATTCGGAGTTTGACAGGCTTCGGTACCTCGGTCGAGGCCCTAGACCAATCAGTGCTCTACCCCCACGGGTTGCATTCGCGCAGGCTGTCCCTAAAGACATTTCGGGGAGAACCAGCTATCACCCAGTTTGATAAGCCTTTCACTCCAACCCTCAGTTCATCCCAGTCCTTTTCAACGGGCACGGGTTCGGGCCTCCACCCCGTGTTACCGGGGCTTCACCCTGACCAAGGGTAGCTCACATGGGCTTCGGGTCCACGGCATGCGACTTGTCGCGCGTTTCGCACTCGCTTTCGCTGCGGCTTCGCCCTTGGGGCTTCGCCTCGCCACATACCGTGACTCGCGGACTCATTATGCAAAAGGCAAGCGGTCACCCTTTCGGGCTCCCACAGCTTTGTAGGCACACGATTTCAGGTCTGTTTCACTCCCCTAACAGGGGTTCTTTTCACCTTTCCCTCGCGGTACTGGTTCGCTATCGGTCATCAGCTAGTATTTAGCCTTGGAGGGTGGGCCCCCCGGATTCGGACAGGGTTTCACGTGTCCCGTCCTACTTGGGATGCCCGTAGACCGGTTCGGGATTTCGCATACGGGGCTTTCACCCTCTTTGGCCGGACTTTCCAGACCGTTCCGCTATCCTTCGCCGTATCACATCCGGGTCCCGCAACCCCAGGGGGCAAGCCCCCTGGTTTGGGCTGTTCCGTTTTCGCTCGCCACTACTCGCGGAATATCGTAGATTTCTTCTCCTGTGGGTACTGAGATGTTTCACTTCCCCACGTGTCGCCTCGCGGACCTATGTATTCAGTCCGAGATCGCCTCCCATGACGGAGGCGGGGTTTCCCCATTCGGAAATCCCCGGATCAAAGAGTGCCTGCCTCTCCCCGGGGCTTATCGCAGCTGACCACGTCCTTCATCGCCTGCTGATGCCAAGGCATCCATCGTGCGCCCGTATACGCTTGATCAAAGAAACTCTCTCGTCTCTCTCGGTATACGTTGTACTTCTACCCAGACTTGCGGTTTTCAAAGAACCATCCCCGGCCGCGGAGGCCGGATCCGGCATGGCCTCGCCATGCCGCAAAAAAAATTGCTCAGGACCTCGAGCACCGCTTTCGCCAGGATGGTGGGCGTGCCTGGAATCGGACCAGGGACCTCGTCCTTATCAGGGACGCGCTCTAACCAGCTGAGCTACACGCCCGGCCTGGCATTGACTGCCCTCCGGTTGGTTGGTGGAGGCAGCCGGGGTCGAACCGGCGACATCCAGCTTGCAAAGCTGGCGCTCTACCAACTGAGCTATGCCCCCTTGGCAGGCCGCGCGCCGGCGGATGCTCTCGAGATGAATTGGACACTCACGCTTCTTCGGTCCAGAAGGGACGCGGCCAGGCAGCCCGTGCCCGACTTGAATTTTTGCGGCCCTCTCGGATGCCGCCTCCCGTCCCGATCGCTCGGGCTTGGGTTTCATCTGGGGCTCCGTCTTCCGACGGGCCCGTTCTCCTTAGAAAGGAGGTGATCCAGCCACAGGTTCCCCTACGGCTACCTTGTTACGACTTCATCCCAATCACCACCCACACCTTAGGCGCCTATCCCCCTTGCGGGTTGAAGCGGCGACTTTGGGTGCAGACGGCTTTCATGATGTGACGGGCGGTGTGTACAAGGCCCGGGAACGTATTCACGGCGTCGTAGCTGATACGCCGTTACTAGCGAATCCGACTTCATGCAGTCGAGTTGCAGACTGCAATCTGAACTGGGGCCGGTTCTGGGGATTTGCTCCACCTCGCGGTTTCGCCTCCTTCTGTGCCGGCCATTGTAGCACGTGTGCAGCCCTGGGCGTAAGGGCCATACTGACTTGACGTCGTCCCCACCTTCCTCTAGCGTAAACTAGCAGTCTGGCCAGAGTGCCCGGCATTGCCCGGTGGCAACTGGTCACAGGGGTTGCGTTCGTTGCTGGACTTAACCAAACACCTCACGGCACGAACTGACGACAGCCATGCAGCACCTGTGCAGCACCCTCGAAGGAGGCCTACTTTCATAGGCCGTGCAGCTGCATGTCAAACCCAGGTAAGGTTCTTCGCGTTGCATCGAATTAAGCCACATGCTCCTCCGCTTGTGCGGGCCCCCGTCAATTTCTTTGAGTTTTAGCCTTGCGGCCGTACTCCCCAGGCGGCGCACTTAACGCGTTTGCTGCGACACGGGGGGGATGAAAACCCCCCACGTCCAGTGCGCACCGTTTACGGTCGGGACTACCAGGGTATCTAATCCTGTTTGCTCCCCCGACTTTCGTGCCTCAGCGTCAGCAGGATTCCAGAGAGCCGCCTTCGCCACCGGTGTTCTTCAAGATATCAACGCATTTTACCGCTACACCTTGAATTCCGCTCTCCTCTCCTCCGCTCCAGCGCCGCAGTTTCGGACGCACTTTCCGGGTTGAGCCCGGAGATTTCACATCCGACACACGGCACCGCCTACGCACGCTTTACGCCCAGTAAATCCGAACAACGCTCGCCACCTCTGTATTACCGCGGCTGCTGGCACAGAGTTAGCCGTGGCTTCCTCTTGCGGTACCATCAAGGCCGGCCGCTGTTGACGGCCGGCGCCCTTGTCCCGCATGACAGGAGTTTACAACCCTAGGGCCTTCGTCCTCCACACAGCGTCGCATCGTCAGGCTTCCGCCCATTGCGAATGATCCTCGACTGCAGCCTCCCGTAGGAGTCTGGGCAGTGTCTCAGTCCCAGTGCGGCTGGTCGTCCTCTCAGACCAGCTAGCCGTAAGCCTTGGTGGGCCGTTACCCCGCCAACAAGCTGATGGCACACGGACTCATCCCGGAGCGGCAGGCCTCGCGGTCCCCGCCTTTGACGTTCCGAAGATGCCTTCGGACGCCGCATTCGGTATTAGCGCCGGTTTCCCAGCGTTATCCCCAGCTCCAGGGCAGATTGTCCATGCGTTCCTCGCCCTTCCGCCACTCTCACCGCCGCGGTATTGCTACTGCGGCGGATCCCGTTCGACTTGCATGCCTAATCCACGCTGTCAGCGTTCGTTCTGAGCCAGAATCAAACTCTCAGTAAAAAGTAACATCTTCCGGGCCGAGGCCCTTCCAATGCCGTTTTCGGGTTTTGTTTGTCCCGGCACAAGCTGCTTGGATCGCGTCCCTTCCGAATCGAAAGGTCGCGTGAGTAATCCGCCTTTCAAAGAACAATCCGTCGCATCCCGTGCGGCCATGCCGCCGTTTTGCGACGCGGGGTTGGACGATACTCTTTCCGATGGCACCGTGTCAACCGGAATTTCGAACTTTTTTTTCGAAACCCCCTTCGCCTCGCTCGGTGCCTCGCGGCGCCTCGTTTCGCGAAAGTTTTTCCACGATATCAAAATCGCCCCTCCATGGTCAACAGGAAATTTAATTTTTTTTTGTACGTGGCGGCATCGCGCGTTTTTGCGTCCGTTGCGCCGGACGCAAAAACGCGCGATACCCCTTATTTTATTGGCGTTGGCACTAGGGGCTGCCGCCCTCCCCCAGCATCAATTGTTATCCGTTGACTGTTATCTCAACAAATCACAATGGCCCCCGGCGCGTGCTGGACACGCGCCGGGGGCCATTGTTTTGTAACGAGACGGTTTAGAAATCGTCGTCGTCGAGGATGTCGTTGAAGAGCTCTTCCGCGCCACCGGAGAGGCCGCCGCCGAGATCGAGTTCATCTGGCGCGGCAACGCCGCCCTCGGCAGGATGTTCGTCGAGGAAGAGGGCGTCGCCCCAAAGCGCGGGATAGAGTTTCGCCTCGGCCGCTTCGTCGGAGACAATGCGCGTGGACTGGTTCGCCCAGTAGAGTCGCTGCATCACGACCGAGCCATCTTCGCCGACTTCCTGCACGCCCCAGTCGAAGCGCAGACGGGTGTCGGGCTTGATCTTCGCGCCAATCGCTTCGAGCGGCACGACAAGTTCCACCACGTACCCGCCGCCTTCCTTGGCAGTGCGAGTGTAGGCCGCAGCCTTCGCTTCATCGAGAATCTCGACGCGGTCGAAGTTCGTCCTGAAGACCATGGTGTGCGATTCCCATCCGTCTTCCTCCGACGCCGTGGGATCGACCTGGCGGTAAAGGACGACCGTGGGCTTGCCATCCATCGGCGCAACGAGGATGCGGACATCGCCCTCGACAGTTTCATCGCGTCCGTGGTCGGCATCAGGATCGAGCCCGATCTGGATATCGACGCATGCGCCTGTCTTGAAGAGACGGTGCCAGTCGTTGCCGGCGTTCTTGAAGGGACCATAGCCGTGTACTTCCCACGCGACGTAGAGGTTCTTGTCGTCGTACGCCATGCGGAAGCCGGCGCGTGGATTGTCGCCATTGCCGAATGACGATACTTCCTCGCCCCACTCCGAAAGGTCGCCATCGGGCGTGACTACCATCGGGGCGCGATATGCGCGGATCACAGGGGCGCGCGAGTAGAGCGAATCGCGCGAACGCGCGGCAATCCAATCCGCGGCCTTTTGCACCGTTTCGGCATCGACCTTGATTTCGCCGGTGTGACGCTGCACGCGGCCCAGGCCCTTGATTTCGCAAACGCTTATGTGGTTGTGTCCGGCGCATGCGTAGATGTTGTCGGTTCCCTGTTCGCGGCAGAGATAGCCGGAGAAGTGTTCCTGGCCGAGGGTGACGTTGTTGAGCTGCATCCCGCGGTCATGCTCCCTCATCGCCCAGCCACCACGGCCCGGTTCGCGAAGATCCTGGAAGAGACGGCCGAAGAGGATGCCGTCGCCGGACCAAAGATGCCATGTGCCGGTGTTGGACGAAGTCGCATAGAATGAACCAAGCCCGCCCTCTTCGATTGTCTCGGCGCCGACGATGTCGAACTCCGCCACAACCTGCCGCGGCACATACGGGCCAGCCGAATAGTACGCATGGACGCCCACGCCCTCGGTCTTCCATGACCAAAGCGGCGCGCCGTTTTTGTCATAGCCGGTGTGGCCGGCCATCGACATGCGGACAGTCTTGCCATCGGGCAGCTGGAAGAGGCCGTCGCGGCCCGCTTCGGCGCCATCATGTGGAACGGCCTCGTAAACGGGCGTGCCATCGGCGAGGAATTCCTTGACCCTGAAACGCCATGCCGCGCAGGAGACGCCGAGTTCGCGGTCGAAGGCGGTAAGCTCCGTGTTCTTTTCCTTGCGCTCGATCATGTTGACTTCGTTCGCCTGCGCAAGGCCGTCGGCATTCAGGTCGCTCCAAGTGAAGTCGTACGACGCCAGCGGAGTGCGACCGAGCTTGCCGAGAACCTCGCGGGTGCGGAGCAGTGCGAACTGATCCGCAGCACCGACAGCGGCGACAAGGCGCGCAACGCCGTTTTCGAGCAGGAAGACGCGGCCGCAATGCTGGCGCCAGAACTGCGGGCGTGTGCAGAGGTAGTCGTGGTTGCCGACGCGGACTGGCAGATTGCCGCCGGCATTCTGGCCGAAACCGACAATGCCCGCGACCTCGGTGCGGCCCGTCTTCCAATCGAGCCTGTGCTGCACGGTGGCACCGCCATCGGCGTAATAAACCTTTGTCTTGTCCCACGGATCAAGGCAGCCGTCGCCGCCACCGCCGTAGCGGGTATTGCCGAGGTATTCCTTCTCGAAGGCACCCTTTGCGGCATCCCAGCGAGTCGCGCGCTTTGTCGAGAAATCGCATTCGGTGATCCAGAGCTTGCGGTTCTTGTCAACCGCGAGATCGACCGCGACATGCGCGCCAGTCGTGAGCGCAGTGGGATCCCACGGACCGACCTTGTGTCCGCCGGGCGTGCCGATCGTGCGGAGCAGCTTGCCGGATTCCGCATTGTAAACGCGCACGTTCAGGCGATTGGGCGACTTGTCGTAAACATAGAGTTCGCCTTCCGCATCTGTCGCGAGCGAGAAGGGACGGATCAATCCCTCGAGGGCGAGCGGACGCGGCGCGCCGCTTTCGCGGTCGATCGCGACAACGTTCGTGGAGGTGATGGCGTAGAGTGTCGAACCGTCCGGGGAGAGCGCGATGTCGCCAGGGCGCTTGATCGGCCATTCCGCGACGCGCTCGCCCTTTTCAAGCTCATAAACCTCGATGCGGTCCGTGCGGACGAGATCGCTTTCGTCCTCGGCATCGAGCAGCTTGACGGCGGCAACGCCGTAAACGCGGCAGCGCGCGGCATCGATCTCCTGTCCGCCGCGGTCGATGCGCACGCCGTAGCAGCCATCGCGGCCCTCGCCGCGCGTAAGCCACTGCTCGCAGATGCGCAGGCGGATCGCGCGGGTCCGCACCGACGTGCCGAAATCGACATAGCCATCCATGTAGCGGGCTTCGGCATTGCGGTCCTGGTCAGGCTGGTAGTAGTAGCGGAGCTTCTGCTCGTAGGCGCCGACCTTGCGCCAAAGCTTGTCGTTGGCGGGATCGACATCGCCGTTGGCGGGGCCTTCGTAAACGTCGATCTCGGTGCGCTTGCCGTCGATTTCCATAATGGCGAGACCGCGCACGTCCTGCGGTTCGTCCCAGACCATGGTGTAAACGCCGGGATTGTCCTCTGTAAGCGGTTCATCGCGCAGTGCGTCCCAATCGCCGAGATTGTTGACGGTGCCGGAACTCACGAGGATGTCGGCGGGCTTGTCGCATGCGGCAAGGCGATTCTTGAGGAGGCACATGCCGTCGATGCGCCCGACCCATGTCGAAGCGCCTCCAAGGGCGCCTCCGCCCTCCTCGCCATCGAGGTCGAAGAGGTCGCCCATGTCGTCCTCGTCCTGGTCCCAGGTGATGCGCAAGGCGCGCGTGCGGACATTCGCAGGGAGCGACATGACAGTCCAGCCAGCCTCGCGGCCGCGGTAGAATTCCTCCCAGTTCGAATCGTCCTTGTAGGCATTGCCCTCGAGCGGCCATTCGGCGCCGGGCTTGAGGTATGCGAGGCGAAGGTAGAGGTCGCCGCCGGGGAGCGGGAAGGCGAGCGAACCGAGCATGACCTCGCGGCGGAAGGCGAGCACCATGTGCTGGCGCGAAGCGGGCATGTCGGTCGATTCGATGTAGGTGAGGCCATCGCCCTGTCCGGGCGGCGTGCCCGTGAGGCGGAAGATACGCGCGAGGTCGAGACGCTTGTCCCAGTGGCCGCGGTCGGGCTTGGGGTCGCGCTTGATGAAGGGGATCGTGTGGTCGTAGTCGATGTCGGCTGGCGTGCAGGCGCGGGCGAAGACGGAAACTCCCGAAGCGGCGACGGACATGAAGAGGTTCTTGTCGTCGGAAGCGAGGCCGCACATGCCGCGCATCCTATCGGCCGTCGCGCCGGCCTGGATGAACGGCGCGCCGCCGCCGCCAGCGAGCGGAACGGCCCAGATCATGTCGGCACCCTGTGTCGCCGCGCCGGCGAAGACGCGCTTCCCATCGCTTGCGAGGAAGCCGGGGCCAGTCCACGCCATGAAGTTGTGGTGGCCCCACTTCTTTGCGCCTTCGAGGTCGCAGCCGATCATTGCCACGCCGGATTCGGCGCACTGCGATCCGAAGAAGACCCAGTCGCCATACGAGGTGACGCAGCGGGGGGCTGAGTGGTCGGCCTGCCAGCCGCCAGGGCCACCGGCGCCGTTGAGCCAGGGCGAATTGTCGGAGTTGTTCTCGATGTTTGGGTATGGGGTCATCTCGTATGCGATGTCCAGCTTCGGAACAGTGAGCGCGGTCCACTTGTAGGTGCCGACGCCTTGAAGCATTCCGGACTCATCGTTCAAATCCCACGCGATGTCGGCAGTGCCTGCCTCGGCGGGCTGGCGCGCGTCGAGGTTGCGGACGCGGTGGCCGTCTGGGGAATCGACGACAACCGACACCGTGCCATCCTCGGCGACCGGCACCGAGATCGTCACCGGCGGCTCCATCGCTTCGACGGCGACTGCTTCGGGAAGCGCTCCGTCGGCGAGATCGGCGAGCGCGAAGAGGCCGGAGACCTGCGCGATGCGATCGGTGTTGCCCTTGTCGGGAATGCCAATCGGATTCACGCGGAGCGCCTCGACCTTGATGGCGCGCGCGGTGACAGGCTCCTTGAAGAACACGAAGCTGCCATCCTGCGTGAAGTCGCGGATCTTCTTCCATTCGGAATCGACGCCCGCGAGCGGGTGCACGCCTTCGGGACCGCGGTATTCGCTGAAGCGGAGCTGCGTGCCATTGCCGGCGATCATAAGGCCAGTCACAGTCTGCTCTTCCGGCCAGGAAAGAATGAACCATGCGGGATTGATGTCGGAGATCGGCGGACGCGGAATAACGCCGTCGCGGTTCTTGTCGGGCCCTGTGTTCTGCCAGCGGTCCATGCCCTTGAGCATGTTGGCCATCGTGTACGTGTGGGGCGGGCCCATGTCGGGACGCAGCGTGTATTCGCCTTCGGCATGGCCGAAACCGCGCGCCGCGAGATTGTCGAGGCGCGTCGCGGAAATCTTGACGAACCCGAGACCCGCCCAGACATTCGCGTTGCGGGAAATGCGGAGCGCGCGAGTCTCGACGCCGGGCGTCTTGGCGACGGCCATGCGCTGGTCGCCTGCGCGTCCGACGAGCGCGAGCGGTTCCCATGCGGAATCGTCGGCGCCGTCCGGCGGCCATGCGGCGCCAGGTTTAAGCACTTCGATCTGATTGGCGGCGGAAGCGAAGACCGTGCCGATCGCCTGCGGGGCGGAGAAGGCAATCACATGGCGGGCGGTGCCTTGTGCGCCTTGCGGGGAAGCCCAGCGCGCGCCCTTGCCGAAAAGCTGCGCGACAAACGCCGTCTCGGCGTCATCGACTCCCTTGTCGGTGTAGAGGCGGCAGGCGCCTTCCTCGAAATCATCGATGCCGAAAGACTCGAACAACGGCGCGGCAAACGCCGGAAGCGCACACGCGGCAAACGCGAGCGCGGCAAGTTGGAACTTCTTGAGATACATTATCGCTCCTTTGTCCTTGGATAAGGGTTATTTTATCCCATGCGTGCCGACCAACGCAACCGAGATCGAAATCCCAGGCTCGACTCAACGCAATACAGCTTCGTCCCGACGCGATTGCAGCAGGCACAAAGTGCCCGCCCTATCCCGTCAAACTGATTGCCTTTGCCCGTGGAACTACGGACTAGTCCATCAATCCGGCTAGCAACGCCCGGATTTCCTGTTCCTTCCGCGCGACATCCTGGCATAGTATCCGCTGGACGGTCGCCCTGCGGAGGTTGTGCTCCGGATAGTTTACGCGGAAATATCGCGAACCATTGAGATAGTCGGTAAAGAAGCGCAGGCTCAATTCGAATGCAATCATGCGTACACTGTCATAAAGCAGTGCGCGATCGGCATCTGAAAGGAATCCGCCAGCACTGGCGAGATACCCGGAAGCGACTTCGCGAAGCGCCTCCATATCAACATGCGCATCCGCCGGATTTTCCGGCTCCTCGCCGGCGGGATTGCACGTCGATCGGATGCAGTCGCCGAAATCGTAGTGGATGAGTCCCGGTTTCGTTGTGTCGAGATCGATCATCGCGACAGCGCGCGCGGTCGAATCGTCGATCATCACGTTCGACACCTTTGGATCGCCGTGTATCGTATGCAATCGCAATTCGCCGCGTGCAAGGGCTTCCTCAAGCAGTCCGGCGCATCCGCGCTCTTCGTCGATGAAGCGAAACATCTCCTGGCAATCCACATTGCCATTTGATCGCGCCTTTGCTTCCGACGACGCGGAAATGCGGTCGTATGCGTCGAGATATCCAGGCGTCACGTGATATCCGGGAAGCGTGTCGGTTAGCGCATCTGGTGGAAGGTCGCTCAAAATCGTCTGGAACCTCCCGAGCGCGAAGCCAACCTCCCTCGCATGACCGAGGCCGCGGAGGCTTGTCCAGGCTGTCGCGCCTTCGATGAACGTCGTGGCCCTCCAGAATCCGCCTTCATCGTCAATCGCATAGTCGGCGCCATCGAGTGTCGGCACAATCTGCGGGACTTGCCACTTGAAAAACGGCGCGCCGTTTTTTCCGTATTCCTTTTCTTCCCTCGCAAGCCTGTCCGCCGAATGTCCGCCGATAACGCGGAGATTGCGCATGATCGCGGCCGGATCGGGGAATACCGCGGTCGAAATGCGCTGC
Organism: Kiritimatiellia bacterium; assembly: GCA_045627705.1. Lineage (GTDB taxonomy): Bacteria > Verrucomicrobiota > Kiritimatiellia > RFP12 > JBMNHG01 > JBMNHG01. The sequence continues at coordinate 12,243 of JAZQOE010000158.1, forward strand.
AGGACGAATCGCGATCCATCCGCGCGGCATACGAGAAAAGTCTCGTTGATATTGCCACCAGGGAGCGATTCAGCCCTGATGACGTCATCCGCGAAGCGCGAAGCGATTAAATAAGTTGGACTTGTCATCAGTCGAATTGTAACCATCATCCCCTCCTTTTGCCACAATGAAGAACAAAAAACGGGGGCTGTGCAAATTGCACAATCAACTCGGACACCCCCGGCGGGCGCCGGCGACACCGCCCGACCCGTGGCAAGACCCGGGGACCCGCGCCGTCCGAAGGGCGGCGCGGGCGGGCCGCCGCCACGCCCCCATGGGGGCGCTTGCCTGACGGCGGCCAACCAGGGCGAAATGCGGCTCGCTATGGCAGCGAACGGGGTCGGTCATGTCGA
>JAZQOE010000159.1:0-6184 GCA_045627705.1 Kiritimatiellia bacterium
CTGCGACATCCGATTCCTCGACCACTTCAACGGCATCGCTTTCCGCTTCCGCAACTGCGGGCGAATCGGACTCAGGTGCATCCGCATCTGCCTCGACGGACTCCACCTCCGCTTCAACGTCGTCCCCCTCTACCGATGCGGGAGGAAGCGCAAAACTATCGAGAACCGAATCAAAATCACTTGAAGGTGAACCACACCCCACACACACCGCACCCGCGACAAACATCGCGGTAAATGCGCATGCGACACGCAAAAAGATGTCAGTATTCAAAGAATGTACCATCATTCCAAAAAATCCACTATAGGGCATGCGGCCTAAACACCGCAGAGGAATTGTGAGTATGATGCCACCCCGACACCTTCCAGTCAAGATGAATGTTTTTCCGCCACGCAGTCTCAACATCCAAGCAGACGGCTACCAAGCGTCGGAACGGAACGGCGAGGCCGGCAGGCCCTCACGGTTGTAGAGGTTGGCATTGCCGGCGGGATTCTGGCGGAAGGCATAGCGGACCGCGACGGGCGCGGGGACATCCGGCGAAGACACAAGCAGCGTTGCGCCATCGATCACCGCATCGGCCCAATGCCATTGTTTGTCCTCGCCGGCGACCGCAAAGCCCTTGAGTTTGCCGTCGGGATCTTCGACTGTCGGATTGCGGCCATCCTTGATTCCCGCCATCAAGCCGGAACCGATCGAAAAGTCTTCGAAGGAAACGCGGATTGCCCCGCCCTCGACTTCGGCCGACTTGAAGAGAGGGCCGGAATAGACAAGCCCTTCGCGTCCGTAGGTTTTCGCAAGAGCCCAAAGCGCCAGGCGATGGCCAACATCCTGCTTGTTCTTGGGATGGATGTCGCCCGCCTCGCCAATATCGATGATGACGGCCATGCCCGTGCCGGGAATCTCGAGCGAGCGGCGCTGCGCCTCGCGCAAACGGGCCCAGCCATTGCCTCCGGCCGGATCGTTCGTGGGCTGCTGGAAGTTCGCGAGTTGCACAAAGTAGAATGGGAAGTCATATCCCCAAAGCGCGCGCCAGCCTTCGATGAGCGCCTTCATCTTGTAGAAATAGGTGTCGCCTTCGCCACCATTCGCGCAACCCTGGTACCACACCGCGCCCCTTACCTGAAAGCGCGTCATCGGATATATGCGGTTGTAGAAGGAGGAGCAGGGATAGTTGTCGGAGGTGATCTTCGGCAGCGCCGGCGGCGGGAATGGACGGCGGCCTTCGGCTACCGCCTTTTCCGCATCGGCCATCCACTTGCGGAACGATTCAAGCGCCCTCTCGTTTGCGGTGCGCCCTTCTTCGGTGGCGGGATCGATCGCGCGGATCTTGTCGGCGATGGACTTCAATTCTGGAACGCCGTAGAAGCCATCGGGCGAAATGAACGGCTCGATCTTCTGTCCGCTCCAGCTGCTGTTCACAAGGCCGATCGGAATGTCGAGTTCCTTCGCGAGATCAAGCGCGAAGAAGTAGCCGGTCGCGGTGAAGTCGGCCGACGAATAGCGGTTGCATACCGTCCAGCGCGTGCCTGTGGTGTCCTTCCAGGGATTGAAGACGCCCTCGCCCACAACCTTCATCTGACGAATGAACGGATATTTCTCCGCCTCGGCCTGGGATTCGTTGCGGTCGCGCGCGGCACCGACTTTCATCTCCATGTTGGACTGCCCGGAACAAAGCCAGACGTCGCCCACGAGAATGTCCTGCAAAACGATTTCGTTGCTGCCGCTGACCTTCATCTCTCGCGCTTCTTTCGACGCTTCGCATGGAGGCAACTCGACTTGCCAGTCCCCATTCGCATCGGCGATAGCCTCGGCGGTCGCACCGGCAAATTCGACCTGCACCGCTTCGCCAGGATCGGCCCAGCCCCAGACGATGATTGGACGATCGCGCTGAAGCACCGCATGGTCGGCAAATGCCATCGGCAGTTTGACAGCGGCCGATGCGGCGCAAGCAACCGGGGCAAGAATGAGGGGCAGAAGTTTTTTCATGGCTGTGTCCTATAGGTTTTGTTAGGTGACAGTTTTTATTCGACTGCGACACCAAAGACGTCGAGAAGACGGCTTAGTTCGTCGTTGTCGGAAAAATCGATCGTGATGCGCCCGTGTGAACGCTTGCCATTGGCGAATGTCACGCCCGGAACAAGCGTGACTTTCGCGCCGAAGTGGCCATGGAGACGATCCTCAAGATCCTTGCGATGCGATTCGGGGATGTCGGGAGTCGCCGCGCGGACCGGATTCGGGTTAGGTATGGCGCGCCGTTTTTCAAGAAGTTTCTCGAGAGTGCGGACGGTGAGGCCCTCCTCGACCGAACGACGCGCGAGGATGATCTGCTCGTTTTCGCCGTCAAGCCCAAGGAGCACCTTGCCGTGTCCGGGCGAGAGACGCCCGTCGCCAAGCATCTGCTTGACCTCGTCAGGCAAATCAAGCAGGCGAAGCGAGTTCGCGATGCTGGCGCGCGCCTTGCCGACACGCTCGGAAACCTCCTGCTGCGTAAGGCCGAAACGCTCGGAAAGCGTGCGGTATCCCTCCGCCTCTTCGATCACGTTCAAGTCGGCGCGCTGGATGTTTTCGATAACCGTCATTTCGGCGGCGTCGCGGTCGTCGGCATCGACCATCACGACCGGAACCTTTTCAAGGCCCGCGATGATCGCGGCGCGAAGACGGCGTTCGCCGGCGATGAGCTGGCATGTGCCATCGGGCGCACGGCGGCAGACGAGCGGCTGTATCACCCCATGCACGCGGATCGAATCGGAAAGTTCGGCGAGTTGTTCGTCGTTGAAGTTCTCGCGTGGCTGCCACGGGCAACGCTCGATATCCGACACCTTCACCTGCAGCACATTCTTGCCGGACTCGGCAGGAGCGACAGCCTGCGTGGTGGCAACCGCCGCATCCGCCTGCTTCACAACCGGTGTCGCCTGCTTCATCCCAGTAGTCGCAGTAGCCCCGGATATCCCATTCCCAGCCGCCGCAGTAGTCCCAGCCGCCGCTGGCGCAACCGGCGCAACCCTCGTCGCCGGCACGATCAGCGAATCAAGGCCGCGGCCGAGTCCCGCATGCGGACGCGCCGCAGGGCGCGCGGCGGGCTTTGCAATCATGTCCGAAGCCGGACGCTTTGCCGCCGCCGCTTTCGCCGCCGTGGCCTGTTTCGCCGGCGCGGCTTTCTTCGCCGACGCCGCTGGCTTCTTCGCGGCCGGTTTCACTTGCTTCTTGGCTTGCTTTTTCGCTGGGGCCATCTCTCACCTACCCTCTCGGTACTGGAATGCTTCAAATGCGCCTGATGCTTCGCGCGGATCAAGGATACATGCCCGCCTGCGCGAGTCCCATCGTCTCTGGGAGACCGAACATGAGGTTCATGTCCTGCACGGCGGAACCGGCCTGGCCCTTCATGAGGTTGTCGATGTGCGAAACGATGCGCAGACGGCGGCAGCGCTGGTCAACGCTCACCACGAGGTTGCAGTAGTTCGTGCCGCGCACGTTCATCGTGCCGATCGCGGCGTCGCTTCCAAAGACGCGGATGAACGGACTGCCCTTGTAGAACTCGCGGTAGATGGCGACAACATCAGCCTCGGTGATGTCGCGGGTAAGCTGTCCGTAAAGCGTCGAAAGAATGCCGCGGCTTACCGGCACCACATGCGCGGTGAAGGTCAGCCTGCACTCCGCGCCAGCCTGGAGGCCAAGCTCGCGCTCCACTTCGCAGACATGCTGGTGTCCGGAAAGACGATATGCATTCACGTTCTCGTAACGGTGCGGGAAGTGATGACCCACGGCGAGTTTCTTGCCAGCCCCCGAAACTCCCGACTTGCAGTCGCAGATCAGGCCGACAGGCTCCACTATCCGCGCCTTCATCGCCGGGGCGAGGCCGAGTATGCAACTGCACGCGAAGCAGCCGGGATTGCCTACAAGCGATGCGTTACGTATCTCGTCGCGATGGAGTTCAGCCAATCCGTACACATTGCGGCCAAGCAGGTCTGGCGACGCATGGACAGGATCCTTGCCGATGCGTGTCGCATAGTCGGCATACGCCTCGGCGGTAGTGAAACGGAAGTCGCCGCTGTAGTCGATCACCTTCACGCCCTGGGCAAGTAGATCGCGCGCCATGTTCATGCCGACACGATCCGGCGTCGAAAGGAAGACGACATCGACGGGTTCCTGCGCCGCCGGGTCGTCGGCCGCCAGCACCGGCAGATCGCAAAAGCCCAGGAGATGCGGATAGACATCGCTCACGCGCTTGCCCACGTCCTCGCGGGCGACAAGCGACACGATCTTCGCTTCGGGATGACGCAACAGCAGCTCTATGGCACCGATGCCGCCGTAGCCGGTCGCGCCGATGATTTTGACTTTGACCATCTCGGGAAAACTCCAAACAAAGTGACTCCAAGAAATCAGTATGCTACTATACCTTTCTTCCCGCCTCTCGTTCAAGCCGAGGTTTGACTTCCACGAGGCGGAATGTTTCGAGGATTGAACCATGCGCATCGAGACTTGCGACTATTTCATCGTCGGCAGCGGCATCGCCGGTTTGATGAGCGCCCTTCATCTGGCGCCCCACGGACGCGTCCTGCTGGTTACGAAGAAGGCATCGGCAGATTGCAATTCAAACTACGCCCAGGGCGGAATCGCCTGCGTGCAGGAAGCGGGCGACACTTTCGAGCAACACATCGAAGACACCCTCGACGCCGGTGCCGGCCTTTGCAACCTGAAGGTCGTGGAACGAATCGTCTCCGACGGCCCCGCGCGAATCGCCGAGCTCGAGAAGTTCGGCGTGAAGTTCACCGAATCGGAGAAGCCAGTCGGCGGAACAAAGTACGACCTCGGGCGCGAGGGCGGGCACCGCCGCCGCCGCGTGCTTCACGCCGGCGACATCACCGGCCACCGCGTCGAAGAGGCGCTGCTCAAGCAGGTGATGTCCACGCCGAACATCACCGTGATGGAAAACGTGATGCTCGTCGATTTGATCACGACGCGCTGGCTGCGCCGTCCAGGCGCAAACCGCTGCGTAGGCGCATACGCGCTCGATTGCGCGAAGGGCGAGATTTTCGCTGTCCGCGCGCCTTGGACAGTCCTCGCGACAGGCGGCGCCGGCAAGGTTTACCTCTACACGAGCAATCCCGATATCGCAACCGGCGACGGCATCGCGATCGCGTGGCGCGCAGGCGCGGAAGTCGCGAACATGGAGTTCATCCAGTTCCATCCGACATGCCTATACCACCCACAGGCGCGCCGCTTCCTCATCAGCGAGGCCGTGCGCGGCGAAGGCGCGGAGTTGGTCGATAAGGACGGCAAGCCCTTCATGCTCCGCTACGATCCGCGCGGTTCCCTCGCGCCACGCGATATCGTCGCCCGCGCGATCGACGCGGAACTAAAGCGCACCGCGGCGCCATGCTGCTTCCTCGACATCCGCAACAAGCCGAAGGGATTCGTGAAGGAGCGCTTCCCGAATCTCTACGCCACCTGCAAGGAATACGGCATCGACATGGCGGACGATCTCATCCCCGTCGTCCCTGCGGCCCACTATTGCTGCGGCGGCGTTCGCGCGACGGTCGATGGCATCACCTCGCTCCCCGGCCTCCTCGCAGTCGGCGAAACCGCCTGCACCGGCCTTCACGGCGCGAACCGCCTCGCGTCGAACTCGCTCCTCGAAGCGCTCGTCTGCTCCCATGCAATGGCCGAACGCCTCGCGTCGAATCCACGCCAGTCCCTGGCAATCGCCAACATCACGATTCCAAACTGGGAATCCGGCAAGGCCGTGCCGAGCGACGAACAGGTCGTTGTCGCCCACAACTGGAACGAACTCCGCACATGCATGTGGGACTATGTCGGCATTGTCCGCACCGGCAAGCGTCTTGATCGCGCGTACCATCGCGTGAGCAATCTCCGCAAGGAAATCCGCCAGTACTACTTCGACTATCTCGTCACACCGGATATCCTCGAACTGCGCAACCTGGCCGACACCGCGGAACTCATCATCCGCTGCGCCCGCAAGCGCCACGAAAGCCGCGGACTCCACTACACGCTCGACTATCCGCGCCTCCTTTCCAAGACTGGCGACACCGTCCTGCCCGGTCGCGAAGAATAGCGATACCTCCCAGATTTCAGGAGCGGCAAGATGACTGCGGAATACCAGAAGGAAGTCGAACAGTGGGGCGTCTTCGAGGTGACATGCCATGGCGCCGAAACAGGGAATCCGTT
>JAZQOE010000160.1:0-4450 GCA_045627705.1 Kiritimatiellia bacterium
GCCACCTCGGCTGGGGTCATGCCAAGAATGTCGCGCAATTCGCGAATGCGCGCGATGATTTGTTCGGGTTGATTTACCATGGTTTATGATTTTACACCGAAGAAACACCGCACGCAAGATGCGCCGACGGCAATCTGCGACGCAAAAATCGGGGTGTGTCCCCAGTACCCTTGCGCGGTTGGCAACCTTGTCTCCATCACAAATTGACATTCGATGTTGGCTAGCGTAATGTCATTGACATGAAAAAACTAACCATGGTCGTAGCGGCTGCATGCTGCGTGGCGAATACTTTCGCACAACAACTGATACTCAAGGATAATCTTGAGGTGATGAAGGCGGAGGCGCCGGATACAAGATTCGAATTCATCGGATCGAATGCACCGGGGCAAATATTCCTGCCCGGCGAAAAGGCCACTCTTGAACTCGATTTCGAGCGTGCCGCCTTCACCGGCGACAACGCCGCCCCCCTCTCCCTCGAACTCCGCGAAATCACGACAAGGAATCCAAACGCGCGCGTGACCGACGCCGCCGGTTTCACCGACACTTCCGGAATGGCGCCGCTCATCGGCATTGGCGACGTGCTCGCCAATGTCGCCATCAATCCCCCAGAAGGCGATGGCGAACGCGCGACTTTCAAGGTCGCAGATTTCCCGCTTCCAGAACGCTTCGGCACTTATGCCGTCGTACTCGTCCGCGGCGATGTCGAGCGCCGCTTCCTCGCGACACTCGCCCGCGTCCCGACACCAAATCCCAAGAGCACCGTAGATAACACATACATCTTCGGCGAGTCAGTCCTAATAGGACCCAATGGTGAACGCGCCGACTTCTACGCCCGCATGGGCGTTCGCGGCTTCCGTTCCGAAACAGGCTGGAACGAACAGGCCGACGGCACAATCGACTGGAGTCACTACGACCAGTATTTTTCCACCCTCAAGAAAGCCGGCTGCCAGACAATGATCACCCTCGGCGGTCATCCGATGTGGTCCCGCCCTTTCAGCGAACCCACGCCCGCAGCGCGCTGGACTCCACAGACAGGCGGCTATAGCGGAACCGGCGACTGGCTGTGCTCCCCCTCGAACGACGAGCGCTTTGGCAAATGGATCGAACAGTTCGTCGCCCGCTACTGGGAAGACGGCAAAGGCGCCATCTGGGGCCTCGAAAACTACAATGAGCCTTGGGAAGGCGGCGGCATCTCCGGCTGGGCATCCGACTGCCTTCGCTACCGCGCACTCCAAAAGCTCATCGCGACATCAGCCCGCAAGGCCGCACCGGACATCCGCATCCTCGCCGCCTCGTCGATCATGAACACCGAGGACAAGCTGTTCTCCGATGGCACCAGCGAGTTCGACGACTTCATCGATGTATTCACCGACCACTACGTCGTCCCCTGCATGTGCTACGGCCCAATGGTCGCCCGCGCCCACGGCAAGGGCAGCATCGAAACCGAAACCTGGTTCGTCGGCACCGAATACCAACTCGCACAGGGTGTCTGCCAATTCCTCGCCGCCGGCCAGAACCGCATTTCACCATGGCACCCTCGCGTGCTCTTCGATACCCTCCCCGGCAATGGACATGCTTATGTCCCCTCGCCCGTCGTCGCAGCAACCGCCGCATTCAACTGGATGACCTCCGGCAAGCCCTTCAAGGGAATGGCCTTCACCGAGCATCTGCCCTTCGCCTTCCAATTTGGCGAAGACGATGACCCCGACGGCGTGATGGTTGTCTTCGGACGCCTCATTCCGATTGGCGGCACCAACTACAAGATTCTCCCCTGGGCGCAGGTCAACAGCATGCCCGCAGGAAAGATCACCATCGACAATTCCGACTCGCTCCTCGAGTTCCGCGACATGGCCGGCAATATCGAGCACGAAGGCGAGCAGTCCGTCACCCTTCCGCTCGGCATCCTTCCCATCTTCATGAAGAGTGCAAAGGGGCCAGCCGCCATTCGCGAACGTCTCCTCGCCGCCGAAATCACCGGCAAGCGCGGCATTGAAATCATCCCACATGATTTCGCCACGCGCATCGACGCCGATGGCGCAAAGCTCGTCGTCGAGCTTCACAACCGTCTCAACTCCACCCTCGCCGGCACCTTCGCCATCGCAGAACCCGAAGGCATCCGCCTCGAATTCACCGTCGCCCAGGTCGAACTCGCTCCTGGCGAATCCAGAAACTACGAGTTCCCTGTCGCCTCCGCGACGCCCAATGACGCAAACGCCTACAAGTTCCAGTTCTCCTTCCGCGACGCCGCTGGCGCCACTGCCGCCTATTCGGAATTGCTTTCGGCCGCAATCGCCCCGCGCCGCACGATCAATGTCGATGGCGACCTTTCAGACTGGGCCGACATTCCAGGCGTGTCCGTTCTCTACCGCAAGGAAAACGAATCCGGCGACGTCACCGAGCAAATGCGCCGTCCGTGGATCGAGATCCAGAAGGAAAATCCCGATGCGACTTCCGGCGAAGTCAAGGTCGCATGGGACGACAACTTCGTCTATCTCGCCGCACTCGTGAACGACCCGACGCCCGAAGTGGATTCGTACCGTTGGTCGGAACGCGACGAGGATTCCTACTTCCACTCCGCGGCCGACGATGAAGTCTCCCCATACAAGGAATTCATCGAGGCATTCCGCGAAAAGACCGGCGACCAGACTCGCTCCTTCGGCGAAGTCCCGCACGTCTATCGGATGTCGCCCGAAGCCGGCATGCCGTTCCGCCGCGACCGTCTGCACATCGCATTCGATACGGCTCCCGGCTTCCATGACCTCACCCCGATCGCCAACATCCCCGCAGGCTTCAACGCCACGCCAGACACCGACTACGAGTACGCAATCTACTGGGTCGATGATGGCAAGGAAGGCAATGGCGAAACCTGGCGCTATCTCGCCCCGGGCGTCCCGCGCATCCACGACTTCCCCCACCAGAAGCGCGGCGAGCGCACCACTGGCAAGGTCGATGGCGCCATCCAGGTCGTGAAGCCAACAGGCTCAGGATATCTCTACGAGGTCGCGATTCCTCGCACCGAAATCGCCGATTTCCCGAAGGAGGTCGGTGCCGATTTCGGTTTTACCTTCTCGATCGGCAATCCCCACGGTGGCAACGCCGCATTCGGCGCTGACAAGGCCGCCGCGAAGCAGAATGGCCTCACCCTCCATCCATACTGGGAGGCCTCGCCGAGCATCGCCGTGCGCTGGACGCTCACCGAATAGCACCCATCTTTTCAAAATGGCGATTCACAGGCTTTCCCTCGAAGAGTTCCACGAGGCGATACGCTCCGTCGAAGGCTACACGACCCCGGCGGATTTAAATCCGCGCCCTTCGCCTGCGACAGGGTGTATCGTTTCCATCCGCTTCCACTTCGGCTGTCTTGTCCGTTGCGCATTGCGCGGAGGCGTCATCGCATTCCAGCATAAGATGTCGCCACGCAACTGGGCGCTCACCGGATTCAAGATGATGCTGGACATGGAGGCAATGGGCGCACGTTGCCGTTTCGAAGGATTCTCGCGTCTTGCGGAAAAACCGGCGCCACGCGTATTCATCGCCAATCATATCAGTCTCGTCGAAACGATCATTCTTCCGCCCGCGCTCATGGCGTTTACCGACATGACAGTCGTCGCGAAGCGCAGCCTCGCGAAATATCCCGTGTTCGGCAGCGCGATGCAATCTGTGCATCCCATCCTTGTCTCGCGCACAAACGCGCGCCAGGATCTGCGCGATGTCATTGAGCAGGGCGTTGCCGCGATCAAGGCCGGACGAAGCATCCTGCTCTTCCCGCAATCGACACGCACGACCGAATTCATCCCCGAGCACTTCAATTCGCTCGGCGTGAAACTTGCCCAAAAAGCGGATTCGATCGTCACCCCAATCGCCCTCAAGACCGACATCGCGCCGCCTGGCACAATCCCATGGCTCCGCGATTTCGGTCCCGTCGATCTCTCGCGGGAAGTGCGTTTCGCCTGTGGTCCGGACTTTGCGCCCGATGCCGCAAGCCTAGACGCCTCGCGCTCGTTTATCGCCGACACGCTCGCGGCCTGGGAAACCACAAACAAATTTAACAATTAAACGTGCGGTGCAGTATTCGACACGAAAAAGCCGCGCAACTCCTTTATTTACTGGGGGTTGCGCGGCTTTTGAAGATGGAGCGAGCAACGGGACTCGAACCCGTAACAGCCAGCTTGGAGGGCTGGAATTCTACCAATTGAACTATGCTCGCAAAAGGTTTGGAAGTTTTACCACAGCCATGCCGCGATTTCAATCGAAATCTTCAAAGCCGCGTTGCGCCGCAAAAAGGGCATTTGAATTGCCCGTCGAAGTAGATATAATGGAATCTTTGGACAATACGATATGAACCACATCCCCAATCCCCTCTTCAGACACGGCATGGCTTCAGTGTGCGCGACGGCCATGCTGGTTGCGCTTTCAACGGTTGGCTGCTCGCGTCCGGCGGAGAATCTCG
>JAZQOE010000161.1:0-30303 GCA_045627705.1 Kiritimatiellia bacterium
TCAAGGCCGTCGCGATGGGCGACGAGGAAGTAGCCGAGGTCGCCAAGGAGTTCAGCGCCTCCGAGAAGGATTTCAAGCCCGGCGAGGATCTCGTCGGTCTCGCCGCCGCCTTCGACGCCGCGTTCGCCTCCGTTGGCGAAGAGTGGCGTCCTGGCGAGGGTTCCGCTGACAAGGCCGAGTAATCCCCTGCGTTCGCACGCGAGGCCCGGCGACCTGTTCGGGTCGCCGGGCCTCGCCTTTTCAGTCTAGGCACACAACAAGTTTCCCTTCATCCGGAGTCACCAATGTCCACGATCCTCGACACCCTGAACGAGCGCGGCATCCTCGATGCCGTCACGAGCCCCGACCTTGCGAAGGCGCTTGAGCGCCCGATCACGGTCTATGCCGGCTTCGATCCAACGAGCGATAGCCTGCAGGCCGGCAACTACGTCACGATCATGGCGCTCGCCCACTTCCAGCGCGCGGGCCACAAGGTGATCGCCCTTGTCGGTGGCGCAACCGGCCTCATCGGCGACCCATCCGGAAAGAGCGTCGAGCGCAAGATGCTCACAGTCGAGCAGGTCGCGAAGAATGTCGAAGGCATCAAGGAGAACCTTTCCCGTTTCCTGAGCTTCGACGATCCAGTCAATCCCGCGATACTCGTCAACAACTACGACTGGTACCGCAATGTCAGCGCCATCAATTTCCTGCGCGACATCTGCGTGAACTTCCGCGTTCCCGCCATGCTTTCGAAGGAGAGCGTGAAGAAGCGCCTCGAGGCTACCGACGGCGGCATGACTTTCACCGAGTTCAGCTACCAGATTCTCCAGGGCAACGACTTCCTCCACCTCTACGACAACTACGGCTGCACGCTCGAGATCGGCGGCTCGGACCAGTGGGGCAACATCACTTCTGGCACAGACCTTGTCCACCGCCTGCGCGGCACCGAGGTCTATGGATTGACCTTCCCGCTCGTCTGCGACAGCCAGGGACGCAAGTTCGGCAAGAGCGAGGGCAACGCGATGTTCCTCGACGCCCGCAAGACGTCCTGCTACGACTTCTACCAGTTCTTCCTCCGCTCGGAGGATGCCGACGTAATCCGTTACCTGAAGATTTTCACCTTCCTCCCGCTTGAGCGAATCGCCGAGCTCGAAGCGGAACTGAAGTCAAATCCCGGCGCCCGTACCGCGCAACGCGTGCTGGCCGAGGAGGTCACCCGCGCCGTCCACGGCGAAGCTGGCCTCGCGGCGGCCCAGCAGGCCAGTTCGGTTCTCTTTGGCGGTTCGATCGCCGGTCTCGATGCCGATGCCTTGGAGCGCGTCTTCAAGGACGCGCCTTCCATCGAGCTTCCGCGCGACGCAGTCGCCAACCAGCCCATTCTCAAGGTGCTCGTGGCTTCCGGGCTCTGCGCCAGCAACGGCGAGGCGCGCCGTCTCGTCCAGCAGGGCGGCTGCCAGGTGAACAACCAGCGAGTTGCCGATCCCGCCGCGACAATCGCCGAGACCGACCTGATCGATGGCCGTATCCTTGTGTTGAAGTCCGGCAAGAAGACCTACCGGCTCGTCAAGGTGGCGTGAAAAAACGGCGCGCCGCTTTCCAGCACGATTTCTCATGGACCAGGCCAGGCGTTGAATCCGGCGAGGTGAATCAAGATGCTATTCCTTAATCCATGGATGCTACTTGGCTTGCTTGCCGTATCGGTGCCGATAATCCTGCACCTGCTGAATCGTCGCCGCTCGCGCGACATCAAGTGGGGCGCAATGATCTTCCTCAGGAGCACTATGACGAGCCGCCGACGCTCGCTCCTGCTCGAAGACGTGCTGCTGCTCGTCTGCCGCTGCCTTGCCATCGCTTTCGGCGCACTCGCCATAGCGCGTCCATTCCTTCCCGCCGGCGCAGGCATCGCATGGGCGGCGGCGCTGCCCGTGGCAATTGTCGCATTCGCGCTTCTCGCATCCGCGGCCGCGCTTTCGTCGAATGCCGGATTGCGCCGCCGCATAGTCGCCTGCGGCGTGGCACTCGCCGTCGCCGCAGGCGCGATGGTCGCGCTCGAAAGGTGGATTGACCTGCGACGTCTTGGCGGCACGGACGACCGGGACATCGCGATCGTGATCGACGGTTCTTCGTCGATGCAGATGGAATTCGACGGCAAGTCCAACTTCCAGCGCGCGATCGACGACGCGCACGCCCTGGTCCAGGGGGCGCCGCGCGGAACCGCGTTCAGCCTGATCATCGCGGGGTCTGTCCCTTCCACCGATGTGCCGATTCCCACGACCGACCGGCGCAGCATTCTCCGCGCGCTCAACGAGGCGCGTCCCGCGCTTGGCATGATGCGTCCGCTCGACGCACTCGCTGTCGCATCGGCGTGGCTTGTGCAGGGCGGAAACGGACAGAAGCAGATTGTCATGATTGGCGATGGCCAGGCAGTCGGATGGGATACGGATTCCCCAGAGGCATGGGGAAGCCTTGAGGACGCCTTCAAGCGCCTTCCGTCGCGTCCGCAAGTCCTCTGGCGCAGGTTGACAATGCCAGACGCGATCCGCAATGCATGCGTATCCGCCATCACGCTTTCCCGCGACATAATCGGCACCGACCGCCCTGTGCGCATATGCGTCGATGTGTCGAACTGTGGCACGGAATCCATCACGCCGCGCCTGGTTTCGCTTTCTATTGAAGGGCATGATTATTCCGACAAGTCGATAGGACAGATTGCGCCTGGCGCGACTCGCTCCGTCACCTTCGCCCACACCTTCGAGAAGCCTGGCGCGGCATTGATGACGGCGGCCATCGATGCCGCGGACGAACTTCCGGGCGACGATTCGCTTTCGCGCGTGGTGCATGTGCTCGACAAACTGCGGGTGCTCGTTCTCGACGGAGAATCAAACGCCTCCGTGCTTGAGCGCCCGAGTTCGTTTGTGGCACTGGCGCTGCGTCCGGATTCCGATACGCTGGAAGGTAGCACTGACAATCCCGCCAAGGCGGGAGTGTCAGGTGGAGAGGCGAAGGGAGAGGATGATTCCCGTCCCCGGCTTCTCGTCGATCCGCAGGTTGCACCCGCGCTAGAGGCCGATTCGCTTGGTGCGCTTGACGACTTCGCAGCGGTCGTCATGGCCGATGTGCCGCGTCTTTCTCCAAAGTCTGCGGAGGCGATTGCCGCGTACGTCTCGCGTGGCGGCGGACTGATTGTCTTGAACGGCAGGCGCGCCGACAAGGAATTCTACAATGGCTGGACGCTATCCGACGGCCGCGTGCTTCCGCTTGCGCTTGACGAGCAGTGTCCGCTTCCTGCTACATCCACGAATGCCGTTGAAACCGCGAGCAATGCGAATCGCGTCGATGAACATCGGACACTCGACATGGCGCATGCTACCCATCCCGCCTTGCTTGCACTTGGCCAGGCGACGGACATCGATGGCGTCCCGCTCGAACGCTGGTGGCGGCTTGGCGCAGCCGATGCGCTTGCATCTGTTGGAGCGCGTCTTTCCGACGGTGCGCCGTTTATCGCCGAGAAGCGGCTTGGCGCAGGCGTGGTGCTGCAACTGCCGATTTCGTTCGAGCCCGCCGACAGCGTGATGGTGACGCGCCGCGCGTTTGTCCCGATGGTGCATGAACTCGTCCACTATGCGGCGCGACCGGTATCGGTCGATCTCAACATCGCGCCTTCGCGCAATCCCACGATTCCGCTCTCGACGGCTTTCGGCGGTTCCGCCTTCCACGGTCTTTTCGCGCGGATTTATGATTCACATCAGGGGACAGTCCCCGTGGTACAGCGCATCGACAAGGAGATATCCTTCAACTGGGGAGGCGAAGGACCTGCCGCGGGCGTGACTGGCGACAACTTCAAGATTGTCTGGACTGGCAGGCTGCGCGCCCCTGCGACGCGCCGCTATTCGATATTCGGCCAGGCCGACGACCGCATCTCGGTCTGGTTGGACGACAGGCAGATATTGGCGAATGGTGGCCAGGTCGATGTTGACCTCGAGGCGGGTCGCGAATACAAGATCAAGGTCGAGTTTCTAGAGTTCGGTGGCGGTGCGTCGGCTTCACTTCGTTGGCGCGCGCAGGACATTCAGATGCAGACGATACCCGCATCGGCATTGACGCCCGGACTGGACGATTCGGAAGCGGCGGAGTGTCCTGTCGAAATCCGCGACGCGGATGGCAAGCTGCTCAAGGCGCGGTGCGCGATTGCGTCGAACGGCGCCTCGATCAAGGTGCTGGGTGTGTTGCGCCCTGGCGTTTGCACGGTGCGCTTCCCTGTCGATGCTTCGATGGCGTTTTCGGCATCGGGCGATGGAACGTTCCCGCTCAACGTGGCATCCGACCCACGTGAAAGCCGCATCGAACCATTGACACAGCCAGAGATCGACTTCATCCAGGCGCATGTCGATTTCCGTGTGGCGGCTTCCGTTGACGATTTGCTTTCGGCGCTTCGAGGAGCATCGTTCGGACGCGAGATGTGGCGTCCACTAGCTGCCCTTTTGCTTCTTTTCCTTGTCGCCGAGCCATTCATCACTCGCTGGGTCGCTATCCGCCGTCATTCCGGCGAGGATCTCAGCGTTGAGTTCTGAACTCTCCCCGTGCCTTCGAGATAGCAGACGACAACGAACAGACAACAAGTGTCGCTGGTGGCTTCCGTCACCAAGACCCACTGTGCCTTGCGACCGTGCGCGACATATTGCCCAAAATGAATATGTCTGCTACCATAACGACCGTGAAAATGCTTGACGGATCAATGATGCTTCGCCGGGATTTCCAGCGGTGAATTCCTTTGATCCAAAAGCCAAACACATTCACCCACAAGGCGACGGGCGGAACCGCCACCGCAACTCAAGGAAGCAAGCAATGAAACTGAACAAGCTCGGCAAGACCGATATCGAGATCAGCCAGATCGCGCTCGGTGGCCTCTTCGTGGCCTCCTTCGCATCGCAGTTCGAAGATGCCCGCAACGCAGTCGCGCGCGCCCTCGACCTCGGCATCACCCACATCGACACCGCGCCCACCTACGGCAACAGCGAGGAGGTGCTCGGCAAGATTTTCGCGACCGAAAAGCGTCCGTTCACCCTTTCCACGAAGCTCGGCGGCCGTCCGCAGCCTTTCAACCCCCAGGACAAGAAATGCCTTCGCGCCTCGCTTGAGGAGTCGCTCCGCCTGATGGGCAAGGACCATGTAGATCTGCTCATGATCCACGAGCCCGACCGTCCGCGCCAGTATGACTGGTGGACCAACCGTCTCACCGTCGATGGTCCGGTACTCGAGTTCCTCGACGAAGTCAAGAAGGAAGGCCTCGTCCGCTACACTGGCATCGGCGGCACCACGACCTCCGAGATGGCCCACATCTGCTCGACGGGCAAGTTCGATGTCGTCCTCACCGCCTTCAACTACAGCCTGCTCTACCGCGAGGCGGAACAGGAGGTCATCCCCGCCGCAGTCGAGGCTGGCCTTGGCATCATCGTTGGCTCGCCGCTGCAGCAGGGCGCCCTCGCCCGCGACTTCTCCGCACAGCTCGACGACCCGAACTGCTTCTGGGTCTCGAAGAAGCGCAAGGCGCAGTTCAAGGAACTCTACAAGCTCTGCAAGGAAACCGGCATCCCGCTGCCAGAGATGGGCATCCGCTTCGTCCTCAGCAACCCCGCCGTCTCCTGCGTGCTCATGGGCGCGAAGGCGCCGAACGAGGTCGAGCAGAATGTGAAGGCCGCCAACGAGGGACCGCTTCCCGCCGACGTCCTCAAGCGCCTCGATGAAATCTACGCGATGTGCCCGTATCGCCCGATGGGTGAACCGCTCGGAATCGGCTGGCAGCTTGGCAATCCCGCCGGCTACCCTGGCCAGGGCGAACTCTGATGTTCTGATCCCTTCAAAAAAAACGGCGCGCCGCTTTTTTCGCGGTGCGCCGTCTTTGGATATCGCGATGAAACTGAAAGGGATTCCATCTTCCGCGCGGATTGGATTCGACGACATATCGTCGGATTCGCCTTCGTGCGTGGCCGCATGGAAAGCGGGCGGACGGGTCGTCACCAGACGCATCGATCCATCGACGCCAGAAGTCGCGGATACGCTTCGCGACGGCATTGGCTGCGCAGCAGCCGCACCCGCACGCAATGTCTTCACCGTGCGCATCGACATTCCAGCGTCGCTGCGCAAGGACCGCCATGCGCCGCAGGTGATCGAATCCCTCCTCGACACAAAGCTCGCATTCCCCGTCGATGATAGCCTCTACGCCATCGAAATGGCATCATCTACCAATGACGCCGCCTCGCATCCCGCAACGGCGCTGGTCGTCCGCCGTTCCGATTTTGCGCAGCGTCTCGACGCATTGCGCGCGAAAGGATGCGACCCTGAAATCGTCGCGCCAGAAGCGCTCGCCCTCTGGCGCCGCCTTGCGACAGAGCATCCTTCGATAGATCCCGCGACTCCATGCGCCGTGCTGCGCATGGGCGGCGACACCTGGACTCTCGCTGCGGGCATGAACGGCACGCTTGCCGCCCCGATTTCCTTCCCAGCAAGGGACGGCGCGACAGCCCGCCGCGCACTGAACGCGATCTTCCCCGCGGGCAGGGCGGATTCTGTTCTCTGGTTTCCATGCGGCCCACGTGCGACTCTCGATGCGGATTGGGCCGCGTTCCGCGATTCGGCAAAGCTTCCGCAATCGGTGCTTCCCACGATTCCCGATGACTCCGATTCGTATCTCGCAGGCGCCCTCGCGATGCTTGCGCTAGACGACAGAAAACCCGCTAATCTCAGACCTGCCGACAATCCTCCGCCTGGCGTAGTGCAAAAAACGGCGCGCCGTTTTTCGTTGCTTCGCGCGGCAATCTGCACCGTATGCGCCTTGCTTGCCGCCTTCGACTGCGTTGCGGTCTTCTTTGCGCGTCAGGCAGAAAAAGGATGCGAAGCGGAAGTCCACGCCCTCGCGTCGCGTCTTGCGGGACGCACTCTGAACATGCGCGGCCCAGCGCTTGTCGCAGCAGCGCGCCAGGAACTTGACGAACGTCTCAATCCAGATATCGAAACGTGGACCTTCCGCAATCCGCTCTCCGCGCTATCGGAGACATTGCGCGTTGCGGGACTCCGCGATGTAGCACTTCATTCCGTGCGCATCGAAGGCGGAAAAATCACGCTTGCCGGCACTGCCGCGACAGGCGCTGACATAGACGCCATCGAACTCGTTCTGAAGAATGCAGGATTTACCGCGCACTTCGACCGTATCGACCGCGACAACGCAATCGCCTTCTCCGGCAGCGCGATGGAGGTACCGCTATGAGCATCTCCGTGAAGAACGCAATCTCGCCTGTCGCGGTTGCCGTGGCAATTGTCATGACAATCGTCGCATGGCGCGCCGCGGAACAAGCGGAACAAGCCGACAACGCAAGACGGCACGCGATTGAAGGACTGCGCCCGGATGTACTTCGCCTTGACACCTACGAAAAGGTTGAAGACGAGTTTGCCGCGGCAATCGAATCAATCGGCACTGCGCCACAGGCGACAGCCCTGCTCGACGCAGCCGGCATTCCCGCGCCATCGCAGTCGCAGACTAGCGAAGACGATCCAATCGAGGGATGGAAGACACGCCGCGCGAATCTGCAGTGGGCGTCGATTCCGACGGAGACAGCGCTTGCCGCCGTTTCCGCGCTTTCGACTTCGACGCCGCCATGGCGCATCGAGCGGCTTGTGATCGAACCGCTCTCCGAGGCAGGGCTTTCCCGCCTCGACCTCATCGCGATCCAGCCAGGCAAGTAAATCGCATAACGGTACGGCGTCAGTCAACGACCGGAAAAGCGATGTCGCGAGAGAACATCGGCAGATTCGCATCGCGGTCTGACATCACATCCGGCTTGTGCGGCCATGCGATTCCGACTTCGGGCGAGGCCCAGTTGAATCCGCCTTCATCGCCGGGATGGTAGTAGTCGTTGACCTGGTAGATGATTGTCGCCGGCTTGTCGCCAAGCGCCATCAGGCCATGGGCGAATCCGCGCGGAACGAAAAGCTCGACGCCGTTCTCGGCCGAAAGCTCGATCCCGAACCATTTGCCGAATGTCGGCGAAGATGGACGGCAATCGACGATCGCATCGAAGATCGCTCCAGAAAGACACGAGACAAGTTTCGACTGCGCATGGCGCAACTGGTAGTGCATTCCGCGAAGCACACCAGGAAGCGAGCAGCTAGTGTTAACCTGGACAATGTTCATGTCAACACCTGCGGCAGAGTATTCATCGACGCGGCTGATCTCGCGGAAATATCCACGAGTGTCAATATGCACGACAGGACGGCAGATCACAACGCCGGAAAGCTCGCATGTTTCAAATTTCATGCCGCAATGATAATACCAAGGATTGCCTTTACGCAATGGGAATGCTAGCATCTGCGCGCATGAACTACGAAAATAATTTCGTCCATCCCTGCGATCAGATCGTTGATATCATGAAGCGCCTCTACGGCTATGGCATGACGACCACAAGCGGAGGCAACCTATCCATTATGGACGCCAATGGCGACATGTGGATCTCCCCCGGCGGCATCGACAAGGGCACGCTCCGCCGCGAAGACATAGTATGCGTGAAGGCTGACGGCACGGTTGTCGGCCTGCACAAGCCTTCGAGCGAATACCCGTTCCACCGCGCGATCTACAAGATGCGCCCCGACGTGAAGGGCATCCTCCACGCACATCCGCCGACACTCGTGTCATTCTCCGTCGCCGGCCAGGTTCCGAACACGCTCGTCCATGCGACCGCCAAGACGATTTGCGGAACCGTGGGCTACGCCCCATACGAGGTTCCCGGCTCCGAGGCGCTCGGCAAGAATGTCGCCGCCGAATTCGCGGCGGGCCACTCGACGATACTCCTCGAGAATCACGGCGCATGCACCGCGGGCGCCACGCTCCTTCAGGCCTTCCAGCGCTTCGAGACACTCGACTTCTCCGCGCGTCTCATCCTCCACGCCTGCCAGCTCGGCACCCCGCACTACCTCACCGAAACGGATGTCGAATTCGGCAACCTCGACCGCAACACCGAATTCCGCCCGTTCCTGCCGGATGTCCGCGACAGCCGCGAACTCGAGCTCCGCTACCAGATGTCGCTCCTGATCCGCCGCGCCTACCGACAGCAGCTTTTCACCAGCACGGAAGGCACCTTCGCAGCGCGTATCGATGGAGGCCGCTTCCTCATCACCCCGCGCGGCATGGACCGCGGCAACCTGCGTCCCGAGGACCTCGTGCTCGTCGATGGCTTCCACTACGAGCAAGGCCACGCGCCATCGCGCGCCGCATGGCTCTTCAAGTCGATCTTCGACGCCCAGCCAGAAGTAAATTCGCTAATCATCGCGCACCCGCCGAATCTGATGGGCTACGCCGTGTCGCACGAGAATTTCGACCCGCGCGTGATCCCCGAAAGCTACATCCTCCTCCGCGAGATGCCAGCGCTTCCGTTCGGGGCGCACTACCGCGACCCGGGCATCGTCGCCCGCACGGTCTCGCCGCGCCACCCGGTAATCATCATCCGCAACGAGTGCGTTCTCTCGTCTGGCTCGACACTCCTCCAGGCCTTCGACCGCATGGAAGTCGCCGAATACTCCGCGAAGGCCACGATCAACGCCGGTCTCCTCGGCGGCATGAAGCCGATCAACGACAAGCAGATCGCCGACCTCGTGAAGGCGTTCCATCTCCCCGAATAGAAAGCCAGCGATAACCATGGGCAAAATCACCGAATGCTCCGTGCGCGATTTCGGCGCAATCGGCGATGGCGTAGCCGATGATTCCGCCGCCATTCAGCGTGCGCTTTCGTCCGGCGCCAGCGTCGTCCGCATCCCATCCGGGACATACCGCGTTTGCATGACTCTCCGCGTGCGGTCGAACACCACGATCGCCGCGGATGCCGAAGCGCGCATCGTCTCGGATGGCGACACGCCAAAGCATCGCGGTGATTTCCTGCTCACGAACGACGACACCTCCTCCAATGGGAACGAGAACATCGCGATCATCGGCGGCACCTGGGACGGCAACAACTCCGGCCCGTGCAACACGAAGAACCCCGATCTCTTCGACCCAACGGCTTGGTCCGGCACCGTCCTGAATTTCCAGAAGGTACGCGGTCTGCGCCTCGAGGATGTCACCGTCGCGAACTCGGTCGTTTACAACATCCGCCTCTGCCAGATTGACGGCTTTGAATTCCGCCGCATCCGCTTCGCCAGCGACCGCATCGCGTTCAACCAGGATGGACTCCACTTCGCCGGATGCTGCCGCAATGGTGTAGTCGAAGACGTCCGCGCGATCTCGAAGGGACAGACCAACGATGACCTTATCGCGCTCAATGCCGATGACTCGATCGTCCGGCTCGAGAACCTAGACCTCGTTTGCGGACCAATCGAAAACATCGACTTCTCCGACATCTACGCCGAAGACTGCCACACCGCGATCCGCCTGCTCAGCGTGCGCTCGACCATCCGCAACATCCGCTTCCGGAATGTCGAGGCTGGTGTCCGCTGCTATGCGGTGAATGGCGATGCCGCGCGCTACTGCCGCACACCGCTTTTCAAGGATGCGGATAAACCATGCGGTGTCGGCCACCTCGACAACATCGAGATCGACGGACTCCGCATCCACGCGACTTCCCCGCATGTATCAGCGCTGGTCTGTCTCGAATCGAACCTTGCGGGAATACGGATGAAAAACATCGTCCGCGACACCGCGAAAGACGCCGCGCCAAATGCGCCCGCCGTTCTCGCGCGCCATGTTTCGAACGCCGCGTTCTCGTGGCGGGACGGCGCAAAAAACGGCGCGCCGCTTTTTGCGGGACTCGGCAAGGATGGAACGGCGTCGGGAGAACTGTCGATCCCCGGCGCGATCACTGAATTCACTGCGGACTCGACTGCCCCAATGCGCAATGGCGAACACTTCCGCACGCATGTCCTGCTCGAGGATGGCGAGTTCCTCGTGACATCGCCATTCGGTCCGCGCGTGCATCCGGTAACAGGCGAAACCAATTCATTCCACCACGGCGTCGATGGTGCGCTCTGGGATGGACGCATGCTTGTGGAAACCGGCATTTGCGCATGGAACGACGGCACTGTAATCGGCGCCGGAATACTTGACGACCTCGGCGGCAACCAAGTTGCAATCGACCATGGCAATGGACTGGTCACACGCTACTGCCATCTCGAGGATGCCTCGATGCGCGTGAAAGTCGGAGAGCGCGTCACACGCGGACAGCTTCTCGGATGGATGGGCACCACTGGCCGTTCGACTGGGGAGCACCTGCACTTCCAGGTCGAACGCGATGGCGTTGCCGTCGATCCCCTACCCTTCCTTCGCTAATTTCCCATGATGGGGTCGCATTCACTTTGCCTTGCCACCCCATTTATTTCGCGTGTTGGCGTTGAGATGTTGCAACAGCGCACTCGCCGTTGCAACGTCGGCAATGCTATTTGGCGGGTATGGTGAGGGACGGATTGCGAAGATCCGTCCAAAGCGTGCCTTCGCCGGAATGGAGGATGCGGATCGAGATGTTTGGATTCAGCGACTCCACGAAGCGAAGGTCCGCAAGGGCCGAAGGCGCCTTGAAGACTTCCGCGCGACGCTTGGTTCCAAGTGCATTTTCGTTCTCGACAAGGAACTTTGCCTTCGCCTCCGCCTCGCCGCTCACCTGCGTAATCTCGGCGCGAATCTTCGCGGCCTCAAGATGGATTTCCGCGACTTCCAAAGCGGCGGCAGCATCAATCGACGCGACTTCCTTCTTCATTTCCGCGCCAATCGTGGCCACGATTTTCTCCGTCTCCTGCTCCGTCTCGCGACGAAGCTGGTCAACCATCGCCAGCTCAGTGTTCAGGAGCGCCTGCTTCTTCGCGGTGTCCTGCTGCGCCTTGTTGGTAAGGTCGCGCTCCTTCGCGATGCTCGTCTCCTGGATGGGCTGGAGGATATCGGCCGGCACTTCGACATGCCTGACGATCGCATTGCGCACGACAATGCTCTTCTCGCCAAGGATGTGCTCCAGCTCGTCCTTCATCTCCTCCTGGAACTTCTGGCGTCCTTCGCCATCGATGAACTCGCGGGCCTTGTAACCGGATCCCTTCATGCGCGAAACCGATAGAATCTGCGGAAGGATAATCTTTGAAACCACGGCGGGAAGATCGCCGTAAAGCATGTAGATGCGGGAGATGTTTTCCGGAAGAAGCTCGAATTCGACCGTCATGTCGAGCATGATCGCGAAGCCGTCGAGCGACGGGAACTGGACGAACTGATTCATCCCGAACGCGACGGAATCGTTCGCGGGACCGCCAGCAGGCATCGTCTGGGCCATTGGCTTGGCATCGGCGGCCACATCCATCGCCGCTTCGTCCAAGGCGAATGATGCCAGGGACGACACCCGCTTGCCCTTTGCGCCAGACACAGCCTGCTGCTGGCTGAAGTTCAATTGCGCATCGCGTTGGTTGAGTATGCCGAGATCGGCGTTGGCATCCATGAAACTGTCGCGCTTGGCGGACTGGCTTGCCAATGTGTTCTGCTGCAGTTCCGCCAGGCCGTTCGCGCTGGTCGTCTGCGCCTTTGTGAGCACCACTGTACCGCTCTTTCCGACAATCGAAACCTGGTTCATCCCGATTTCTACGACATCGACCTGATAAGCGCGGGGGTTCACGTAGTAAAGGCCCGGCTGCAGTATCTTCTCCAGCACGCCCTTCTCGCCCGGCCCGGCGAATTCGCCGGCGGCGGCAGGATGCCCAGTGAGCGCGGTGACAACGCCCGCATAGCCGATCGGTATGTTGATCGCATCGAATACGCGGATGTCATAGCCTTCGGGATTAAGGCGATAGGTGCCAGGACCGAGGACACGCCGCCAGACGCCCTTCGACTCGTCGTCGGGCGCGAGGATTTCGCCTGGAGGAAGTTCCTTGCCCGTCTTGGATGTGACGACTCCGACCTTGCCCGCAGGAATTGTCTCGACGGGAACGACACGCCATGAGTTGTTGACGGGATTCAGGAAGTGACGCCCCTCGGCGAGCGGAATGCGCTGGACACCCTTCTCGCCAGGCTCGGCAAGGATGCGACCCGGAGGCAGAGGACGGCCTGTCTTCGCCGTAACGACCGCCATGTGCCCGGCGGGAACATAGACACGGCAGGTTGTCCACACAACCATTGCAATGATGCCAACCAGGAAAACGAGGAAAACGGCAATGGACGCCGCAAGCACATTGGAATTCTTCTTCACTGGGCACCTCCTTCGCGGACAGCCTTGGTGGGCAAGCCAAATATTTCACCGGGCGCATCGCCCGTGATCACCTCCGTGACGCGCGGGGCCGCCTTTTCGTAGAGCATGGCCCGGACGTAATCCTCTTCGCCGCCGTATGCAGCGACCTCCTGGCGCAACACATCCGCTTCCGCCTTCGTGCGGGCCTCGACGACCTTACGCTCGGCTTCCGCGGCGGTCAGGCGCGCCTCGGCGTCGGCACGCGCCGATTCAAGTTCGACCGCTGCGACTTCGCGCTCCGTCTCGGCAGCGACCTTCTCGCTGCTCTGCGCGGCGAGCGCCTTCTGCCTTTCGAGTTCCGCCTGCGATTTCGCCTGGACAATCTGCTGGTCGATCTTCAACCCTTCCTGGACGGCCAGTTCCCGCTGGCGGATGATTCCCGCCACCTCCTGAGGCGCGAAGATGTCGCGGATCAGCACGGAATTGAGCGAGACACCCCATGGCTTGCATACGCCCTTGAGATAGGTCTCAAGCGAATCCTGGAAAGCCTGGCGCGATTCGCCGACGATGAATTCGGTAGCGCTCTTCTTGCTGCCCTCGATCCGCGAGAATCCGCGCGCGGCGGGAAGGACGATCTTCTGGAGGATGTCGTCCATATCGCCGACCTCGTGCGAAAGCAAAGCCACCTTGTCAACTTCGAGGTTGAATTCCAAAGTACCCTCGGCATTCACCGTGAAGCCGTCCTGCGTGAGGAATGTGATTGCATCGGCGCCGCTCAATTCAAAGCGCTGGCTCTGGATGTTCACGATCGACACTGAATAGACGAAGGGATTGAGACGGTGCGTGCCCTCCTTGAGGATCTTTGCCGAAACGCCCTTCGCGCCGGGTTCGATGAGGAAGGCCGTGCCTGTCGTCGAAGCCTTTGCTCCTCCTGGCGCGAGAATATCGTCGCCGGTCAGCTCCGTCACCACGCCGACATGGCCGGGCTTGATCGTGATGTCGTCGTAGAGCTTGACCTCGTATGCGTATGGATTGATTCGGTGCTTGCCGGTGCCCAGCACGTCTGGAAGAATGCCGCGAGTACCTTCGCGCGCGAGTATCTCGCCTTCGGGAAGGTCGTCGCCGAATTTCCTTACAAGGACACCGAACTTCCCGGCCGGGATGTCAACCGCCTTTGCATAGCGCCATTCCCAATCCCACGGATTGCGGAAATAGCGGCCTTCGGGAAGGACATCCTCCTGAATCCCCTTGTATCCAGGTCCTGGCGCAAGGATTGCCTCGGGAGGAAGATTGCGACCGGTCTTGCGGACCAGGATCGCGATTTCGCCGTTGCGCGGCTCGATTCTCCACCCGTACCAGATCCATAGCGACAAGAAAACAAGAATCAGCATTGCGAATGGCATCAGTGATTTTCTCATGTCGTGCATAGTGGCATGTCCTTTCCAGCGGTGATGGGAGGCAATGGAAGGCACCCAATCAGGCGAGCAGCAGGGTGTCGCCGGCCTTCATGCGAATGGCGATCAACTCGTCCTTCGGCAATTTGATTTGCGTGCCGTTCTTTGTCGCCTTGACCTTGACATCAGTGCCGAACCACGGATTCGCGATCTTGAGTTCGCCATCGCGCGTCGCCTTGACTTCGAGTTTCGCGAGGTGTCCAGCGATCTTTGCTGCGGAGATGCTGAATCCGCCAGGCATCGGAATTCCGGAAACGGCGACATCGCGCCAGTCGCGCGGCACGCCGCGGAAGACGCGTATCACGCCGCGCCGCTCATGCACGAGCATCTCCTGCACTGCGGCCACGGCTCCCATTCCCGCATCCATCTGCATGACTTCCCTTCCGCCCTTGCCCGTAAACGGGGAGGAACCGCCGAGAAGCGTGAGTCCAGTGAAGTCCGCATCGTGCAGTGTGCCGCGTCCTTGATTCGTGAAGGCGCGCTTCCATATTTCCAGGACAAGCTGCGCCATCTGCCCGTTTCCACAGCGCGAATGAATCATCGACGCCCACGGCATGCACCATCCGGACCAAAGGCCCATTCCGCGATAGACCCAATGACGGAGGCTGTTCTCGACGATGCGGCGCCACTTTGGATCATCGACATCGATCGTGTCGAACGGCGCGATCGATCCGAGGTGCGAGTGGTGGCGGTGGCTTTCCTCGAGGACGAGTCCATCCCAAAGTCCGATCTGCGCCCATTCGCTTCCCTCGTTGACGATCGCGGCCTTGGGAAGTTTTTCGAGGATTTCGCCCCAAGCGGGATCGGCCTTTTCGCGCAATGTATTCGCGGCGTCGATAAGGTTCTCGGCGAGACGATGGATGCTCGCGAGCTGGAAGCTGGAATTGCGTCCCCATGCGTTCATTTGGCAACCACGGTATTCGGGGGAGATCGAAATGGGCAGCGAGAGTCTGTCGCCGTCCTTCTCCAGCATTGCCTGGTAAACGCGCATGGCGCCGGCCATGAAGGGAAAGGCGCGATCGCGCAGGAACTGCTCGTCGCCAGTGTAGCGGTAGTAGTCGTACGCCATCTGCGCGACCCACGCGGTGCAGGCGTGGTCGATGCAGCCTGTCCAGAACGAGCCCATGCAGACGCAGCGGTCATCGACCGCATGCGGCAGCATGTAGCCATCGTCGATGCCGGCGAAGAGACGCGCGTTCTCGCGCAGCGTCGGCAGCCACGAGTGGATGAGGTCGAAGAGCGGCATCAAGTTCTGCGGGCGGTTGCCGCGATATGCGGGCCAGTAGCACATCTGCACGTTGATGTTGAAGTGGTAGTCGGAAGACCACGGGGGAAGCTGGTAGTCCTCGATCCACGGACCCTGCAAACCCGCCGCGACGCCAGTGGGGGCCGTCATCGCGCCGAACTTGTACATTCCGTAATCGTAGATTTCCTGGAGCGCGGGATTGGGAATAGTGACCTTCGGGACATCGGCCCAATACTTCTTCCAGAAGCGGCGCGCGCGGGCGAAGGGTTCCGCCTTGCCGCCAGCAAGCGCCGCATCGACAAGCGCCAGCGCGGCCGCGCGCGATTCGGCGGGAGTCGCTCCGCGCTCGACAGCCGCGACGAACCCGCCGTCCTTCCCCATGCGCCAGCCAACGCACACTCCGGGATCTACGGGCAGTTCCTGCGTCCATCCCGAAAGCGCGTCGCCCTTGAAACGCTTTGGCTGCTTGAAACTGATCTTCGAAAGTTCGCCGCCGATCAGTTCCCATGCCGGTACGCCGCGCGCGACGCAAACGGATCGCAGCGCGGGCGGAAGCGAAAGCGCGAGCACGGGCTTTGCGGGATCGAGAGCCACGGTGAAGGAAAGCCTGCGCGAGCCAAGACGGATGCGCACTGCGAGCACGCCCGTGTCGAGATCAAGGTCGGCATCATCGAGGTTTGCGCCCGTGCCAAAAGAGAAGTCGATGCGGCCGACAGGGATGATGCACGGACGATGAGGCTGGCCGGGTTGATTGTCGGTATCGACATGGAAGAGATCCGCGATGCCCTTTTCGTCATTCGCCTCGAGACAGGCGCGGATCGCCTTGAAATTCTGGCGCGCCGTCCAACGCATGCCGCCGCGGTGATCCCAAAGGTCGCCGCGCCCGAGAGTGATCTTCAGCGTGTCGCCGCCGCCCCAGACCATCGCGCCGAGGAGTCCATTGCCAAGAAGCGCGCCCGTATGGGTACGTGGAAGCGGAAAAATCCAGTTGAGCTTGTTCATCGTTAGCATCCTTTTTCAATGCGTCGGTTCGCCATGGTTGTGAGCCGATGGCGGAAAGGTCGCGCCGAATGGGATGATATTATCACGACAGATAACGAGAAGACCACGGGAAACTGCTGTTTTCCATTGCGCCGCGAGAAGGTTCAAGAATAGAATATGCCGCATGAACGACGAAACCACTGTCTCTCTCAACTACCGCGAACAGCGTCTCGAAAACATGCGCCAGCTTGAGGCGATGGGCTATACGCCCTTCGGAGCCGCATTCGCGCGATCCGGCAATCTCGCCGAAACCCGCGCCGGCTACGCCGAGGAAAAGCCCGCGAAGATCGCGGGGCGCCTTCTCATCAAGCGTGGCATGGGCAAAGCCATTTTCGCAGACCTTTCCGATGGCACCGCGCGACTTCAAATCCTCGTCAAGAAAGATGTCGTCGGCGACGATCCATTCAAGGCCTTCCGCCTTCTCGACATAGGCGACCATATCGGCGTCGAAGGCGTTCTCTTCACCACCAAGATGGGCGAGATGACAGTGCGCGTCGAACGCTGGACACTTCTCGGAAAGGCGCTTCAACCGCTTCCCGAAAAGTGGCATGGCCTCACCAACACGGAGCAGCGCTACCGCCAGCGTTACCTCGACCTCATCTCGAATCCCGAAGTTCGCGAAGTCTTCAACAAGCGCATCGAGATCATGCGAGAGACGCGCGCCTTCCTCAACGAGCGTGGCTTCCAGGAAGTCGAGACGCCGATGATGCAGCCGCAGGCGGGCGGCGCGGCGGCCCGTCCGTTCATCACGCACTTCAACGCGATCGACCGCGACATGTACATGCGCATCGCGCCGGAACTCTATTTGAAGCGCCTGCTAGTCGGCGGCTTCGACAAGGTCTTCGAGCTAAACCGCGACTTCCGCAACGAGGGCGTCGACCGCACACACAACCCGGAGTTCACCGTACTCGAGGTCTATGAGGCGTATGGCGACGTGAACTCGATGATCGACATCATCGAAGGTCTCCTCCCCCGCCTTTGCCAGAAGGTCAACGGCAAGCTCACCGTCGAGTACGGCGAACCGAAGGCGACGATCGACTTCACGCCGCCCTTCCGCCGCGTGCGCTATGCCGACCTCGTGAAGGAGCGCATGGGTGCCGATTGGTATGAACTCGATGTTCCGGCGGCGCGCGCCAAGGCCGAAGCCGCGGGACTCGACATCGATCCCGCGTGGAACCACCTCATGATCACGCACGAGGTCTATGACAAGCTGATCGAGCGCACGCTCGTCCAGCCGACATTCGTGATGCGAGTGCCGCATGAGTTCGTCCCTCTGGCGAAGACCTGCCCAGACGACCCGACATGCGCGGATGTCTTCGAGTTCGTCCTCGCCGGCAAGGAACTCTGCCCCGGCTACACCGAACAGAACGATCCGCTCAAGCAGCGCGAGGCGTTCGAGGTGCAGGCGGGCGAAGATGTCGAGAAGATCGACGAGGATTTCATCCTAGCGCTCGAACATGGCATGCCGCCAGCGGGCGGTCTCGGCATCGGCATGGACCGTCTCGTAATGGTCCTCACGGGAAGCGACGCCATCCGCGACGTCCTTCTCTTCCCCGCCCTCCGCGAAGCCCAGTAAACAAAGGCAACAGGCAAACACCACCAACCTCTTGCCTCTCACCTCATACCTTTTACCTCTTACCTAGCACGAAAGGATTACCATGGCCAAAATCACCTTCATGGGCGCTGGTTCGACAATCTTCGCCCGCAATGTCATCGGCGACTGCATGCTCACCGAGTCGCTCCGGGATTCAGCTATCGCGCTGTACGACATCGATCCTGTCCGTCTCCGCGAGAGCAAGAGCATCCTCGACACCCTGAACAAGAACACGAACAAGGGTCGCGCGAAGATCACGACGCATCTCGGCGTCGCGAACCGCCAGAAGGCGCTGAAGGGCGCGGACTACGTGGTGAACGCGATCCAGGTTGGCGGATACGACCCCTGCACGATCACGGACTTCGAAGTCCCGAAGAAGTACGGCCTGCGCCAGACGATCGCCGACACCCTCGGCATCGGCGGCATCTTCCGCACGCTTCGCACGCTGCCGATCCTTCTCGACTTCGCCCACGACATGGAGGCTGTCTGCCCCAACGCATGGCTGCTCAACTACTCCAACCCGATGGCGATGTTGACTGGCGGCGTCCTCCGCGGGACATCCGTGAAGACCGTCGGCCTCTGCCATTCGGTGCAGGGTTGCGCGTCGTCGCTCCTCCAGACCGTCGGACTCGACAAGAAGTACCCGATGGCGGACGTGAACCAGTATGTCGCCGGCATCAACCACATGGCCTGGCTGCTTCGCATCGAATACAAGAAGAAGGACATCTATCCCGAAATCAAGCGCGCCGCCGCCGCCCTGCTCCGCAAGGCGCGCAAGACCGACGATCCGAAGAAGTGCGCCAATCTCGTCCGTCTCGAGATGATGCTCCAGATCGGCTACTACATCACCGAAAGCTCCGAGCATCTTTCCGAGTACACGACGCACTTCATCAAGGCCGCCCATCCCGAACTCATCTCCGAGTTCAACATCCCGCTCGACGAGTATCCCCGCCGCTGCATCAACCAGATCGAAGAGTGGAAGACGATGAGCAAGGAGATGATCGGCGATCCCAAGCTCACGCACACCCGCACCCACGAGTACGGCTCGTACATCATGGAGGCGATCGAGACCGGCAAGCCCACCCAGATCGGCGGCAACATCCTCAACCACGGCCTCATACCCAACCTTCCCCCGCTGGCGTGCGTCGAGGTGCCATGCCTCGTTGATCGCAACGGCGTCCAGGGCTGCTATGTCGGCGACCTCCCAGAACCTTGCGCCGCCTACAACCGCACGAACATCAATGTCCAGATGCTCACGATCGAGGCCGTGCTCGAACGCCGCCGCGACCGCATCTACCAGGCCGCGATGCTCGACCCTCACACCGCCGCCGAACTCACCATCGACCAGATCCGCAACCTTTGCGACGATCTGATCGAGGCGCATGGCGACTGGATGCCAAAGTTCAGGTGACACACTTTGCCGAGTGCGATCGAACGCAATCGAAAGCGTTCGGTCGCACTCGAAACAGTCATGCGAGGCATTTGAGGAAACGACCGCTTGCACATTCATTCGGAAAATTGTGATCACAAGGCAAGCTGTGACTGGAGTTTCATGGCCTTGCTTGCCGCGTCCTTTTCATGCGGGTTCTCCCTTCCACTCGGGCGCGCATTCCTCGCGGCATCGCTCCTGGTGCTGGTAGTCGATGTTGCGCGCGGACGCAAGCGCCTGCGCGTCCCGGCCACCGCATGGCTTTGGATCGCGCTTTCGGCCCTGGCCGTCGTGGTAACGCACTACGGCGTTAATCCAGCCAAGGGCATGAACCGTCTGTCCAAGTTGATCTGGTACATCGGCATCCCAATCGCGGCATCGTCAATCGATTCCCGCGAAAAGGCCTGGGCCGTTGTAAGAGCGTTCGTGCTTGGCACGGGCGTCCTCGCCTTGCGGTTGCTGGCGAGCACCATCCCGGCAGCGATGGCGGCGGCGGAGGAAATCAACGAGGCGACATCCAGATTCGAGCCTTTGCTCGAAGCCGCGTTCAACCGTGGATCCATATCCGAATACGCATTCCACAGCCTCCACCACGCCCTGCCCCGCCACACGTTTCTGCAGACGGTTTTCGACCAGGGCGACCTTGGTGATTCGCAGCGTCTGATGGCTGGTCTCGTCGGCGCCGTTTCGATTCTCTTCGCTTCCGCCAGGACCGCAAGGGGCGCATTCGAACTCCGCGCATCGTTCCGCAACCGTGGATTCGTCGTTCCAGTCTGGCAGATTGTAACGGTGCTCGTTGCAGGCGCGCTCTTCCTGACATTCAAGCGCAGCTCGTGGATTGGCGCCGTGCTGGTCTTGATACCGATGCTGTTGCGCCGGATAGACTGGAAGAAAGTCGCGATAGGCGTTGTTGTCGCCGCCGCAATCGTCCTCGCGATCCCGGCAAGCCGCGCAAGAATCATGCAGCTTGCCGGCGAATTCAACCCAAGGAACGGAGGCAGGATCGCGATGTGGACGCAAGTGGCGCCTAAAGTGATCAAAGACCATCCCTGGGGAATCGGCTTCCGCGCAATGACGCCCGAATTGATGCGCCAATACTACCGTCGCGTCGAAAAAGACCGCGAGCATCTGCATTCAAATCCAATCGAGATGACATCGTCACTCGGCTGGCTCGGCCTTGCAATCTACCTTGCATGGGTGACGATGTCGCTCCGCGACGCGGCGCGACTCGATCGCGGCGCGCCGCAAAATGAGCGGGGACTCTCGTGCGCGGCTCTGGGGATGCTCGCCGCGCTCTACATCAATGGGCTTGTCGAATACAACTTCGCCGACGCCGAACTCGTCCTGCCCTACGGAATATTTATGGGCCTCGCCGCCTTCAAGTCTTCTCATAGAAAACTATTTATGAAAAAACGACAGGTTTCTTTTTTTTGAAGTCGGGCGTAATATGGATGTCACCATGATGAATCCAATTGTTTTTGCCTGGCCGGAAGGCAAGTCCGGCGCACTGACCACAAGCTGGGACGATGGCACATGCCACGATCGCAAGCTTGTCGCCATCCTCAACAAGAACGGCCTCAAGGGCACATTCAACCTCAACTCGCGCCGCATGCTCTCCGAATCGGCGGAAAATGTCGTGCAGGCGGACGAGGCGGCCACCCTCTATGCTGGGCATGAAATAGCATGCCACGCATACTCCCACCCGCATCTCGAGGACCTCCCATACGAAGCGGTGAAGGCGGAGATGATCGCAGACCGCCAGAACCTCGAGGCCATCACGGGACGCCCCGTGCGCGGCATGGCGCTTCCATACGGTTCATACGATGACCGCGTGCTCGCGCTCCTTCGCGACTGCGGCATCCTCCACAGCCGCACGACCAAGGCGCATTATGGCTTCAATCTTCCCGGCGATTTCGTCGAATGGCATCCGACATGCCACCATCGCTCCGACCTCGCGGACCTCTGGAAGAAGTTTCTTGAAAACCGCAAGACGTCGAAGCTCTTCTACCTCTGGGGCCACAGCTATGAGTTCCCGCGCGACAACAACTGGAACGTGATCGAGGATTTCGCCGCAGTCGCAGGAGCCGATGCCGATGTGTGGAAGGCCACGAACATGGAGGTCGTACTCTACGTAACGGCATGGAAGAACCTCTGGTGCTCCCTCGACCTGTCGTCGGTCTTCAACCCGTCCGCGACGACAGTCTGGTTCCGCGCCAACGGCGAACTCCGCTCGTGCGCCGCAGGCGAGACCGTCTCGCTCAAGTAAAGAAAGCAATCTGCGATCAAAGGAGGGGGACGAAGCGCCATGGACAAGCATGCACTGACAAAAGGATTCTCCGTCGTTACCGCGATAGCGTCGCTTGCGGTTCCAACGCTTGCCGCCGAAATCACGGTGTCGCTAGTCGATTCCGAGCGTGGAGTCCCCCTTGAATACTGGGTAAAGGAGTCGAAACTCGCTCCTGGAGGAACGCTCGCATACTGTGCGCCGTTCGTGTTCGTCGATGGCAAGCAACGCCCCTACCCCGAAATCGGCGGCGGCATGGCGCTGGACGAAGGCGATGACGAAATCGCGAATTCCATCGGCGATGTCATTGCCGATGAAGGCGCGTCCGACGAGTCCGACATCCTTTCCGACAACCGCCCCGCCGAACAGCGCAACCAGGGATGGATCGCGAAGATCAAGATCGACGGTCTTCCCGCCGGGGAACACGTGCTGCTCCCGGGCGGCGCCACGTTCACGATTGGCGAGAATGGACTCGTCGCCGGAGCGGCCGCGCCGCTTGAGGCGGCAAGTCCCCAAACCCTCCGCGTGAAGTGCATCCCGATCAACCTCGACTTCCCGGCCATCACCTACCGCGACGCATACGCGACAATCGCCTCCGATGGCAAGTCGGTGCTGCGCCACCCTCTACGCGCCGACGGCGGCACTTCCATCCGCGCCTACCTTCCCGCTTCGACAGAGCCCTACGAACTGCTCGTCGATGGTGTCCCTGGCAAGGCAACCTTCGCGCTCGCCGACAAGGGCATCGCAATCGATTCCGATACCTTCGGCGACGATGGAGACTTCGTCCTCTACTCCGCCGGGAACGCAATCGCCCTGATCCCCGCGCCAGACAAGGCGGACGATGCTGGCGGTGACAATGGCGACGATCTCCTCGGCGATGTCGAATACGATGAATTCGGCGACCCGATCGCAAAGGACACAGCCGCCGCCGCGCCGGCGCAAAGCGAGAACGGCGTCGTGACCGACCGCACCGACGATTCGCTTTTCATCTTCACCGATCGCTCCCGCCATGCGTACATGGAAGGCGAGCGCATACAGGTTTCCCTGCGCGCTTCAGGCGCGGCCGCGAAGTCCGCGAAGGCTGATTTCACACTCGCGCCGAATGACGAGAAAAACGGCGCGCCGCTTTCCATCGGTTCAGCCGATTTGCGCAAGGCGGGCCGCGGCGCGTTCGCCGACGTTGAGTTCGACACAGCCCTGCTTCGTCCCGGCGATTACACCCTTGTCGCGACATGCGGCAACGCGAAGTCCAATCCCTTCACGATAACAATCGGCCCGGCGATCCGCATGACGAACATGAAGCTCCACTCGTGGGAGAAGTGGGGCGGCGCGACGATGGCGCCGTCGTTCCTCCGCACCGCCGTCCAGGCGGGGCTCAACCTGATCTGCCAGGGCGCCGCCCCGGAGCACGGCGCGACAGGTCTCACCCCCGGCGGGTCGAACTTCGGCGAACACTACCGCAAGAACGACAGGATGACAGTCGCCGACATCACAGACGGCACGCCGCTCGAACTTGCCGAACCGCGCACGGAAAACCAGGAAGGCATCGAATACCTGCTCGCCAATGGCGTCGAATCGATTCCGATCCTCTATGGCGCGAGCATCCTCTACTTCAATGTCGGAACGAACTTCCTCGAACACGCGGAAGACCGCTACCAAAGCACGTCGCACCTCGGCATGGAGTGGCGTCGCTTCCCGAACTTCGGCGGCATGTCGTATTGCTCGGGCGACGGCATGACGCCCGCCACGCAGGGTACGGTGTGGGGCACGGCAGGCGTCGGAAACTTCGACATTGTCCACGACGAACGTCTCGCATGCCTTCGCGAGGAATTCGAAAAGCGCGTCGGCAAGATCGAGATGGACGACTCTCAGGCGAAGGAAGACTGGCAGAAGATCCAGGACCGCATGGATGGCGCATGGGGCTTCGGCTTCGGCATGGAGACGCGCGTTACCGTCCGTGGCGACGATGACAAGAAGGTCAAGTGGTTCGAGTGGATCAACGACATCTACCCCGCCGCGTTCCGCGACCAGCGCAAGGCGATTTCGAGCACCCTCCCCGACGCGCTTTTCAATGTGACGGGCACATGGGGCTATGGCGCCGGCGGCGGAATGCACCCCGGCACACTCTACCGCTTCGGCGACTTCGCGGTCAACGACGCCCACGGCGACTGGGGCGTGACGCCCTTCATGTACGCCAGCAATTCGGACGTCTATACCGGCATGGGCATGGAGGAGCGCGGCCCGCGCACATGGGAAGTGCTCGACATGGTCGGCATCCGCGAGGAACTATGCGGTTACAAGCTCATGCTCGAGGCGCTCTCGCGCAACCCTGCGGGCATCGGCCTACAGAATATCGGCCATAACGAAATCGCCGCTGGATGGGGCAACCTCAAGCGCAAGAGCGAAACGCTCGCGAACCTGATGGACATCGCAAGCCGATACGGCGATGTGTACCGTCAGCTCGAGCGCGCCGATGAAGTGGCCGTAATTGGATCGCTTCGACAGTCCGCTCTTGGCGGGCAGACGCTGTCGCGCCTCGTAGGCGCCCACTACGCGCTCCAAAAGGCGGGATGGCAGGCGAACTGCATCGAGGAAGCATATTGCGTGAACCATCCCGAAATGCTCTCGAAGCGCTTCAGGGCGCTGTGCCTGGTTGACATGACGTCCGCCCCAACCGAAGCGTTCCGCAAGTCGCTCGAACGCTTCCAGAAGGAAGGCGGCATCCTACTTGGAGATACTGCGTCGAAGGATCTTCTCCCCGGCATCGTGGAAATTCCCGTGAGGCAGCTCGCCGGCGCCAACCTGAACGACCACTGGGAAACGCAGACGAACTTCATGCCCCTCGCAGCGCAGGTCACGGATATCCTCAAGGACAAACTGCCCCGCTTCTTCGAGACAGGCGTGTACAATGTCACGGCGATCCGCAGCGTCGATGCCGACCTTGAATACTGGACAATCTGGAACGATTCGAAGGACGAGACTGTCGGACCCGTCGATGGCTGCGGCTTCCAATTCACCTATCAGGGGACCAACGCCACGATCAAGGCGCGGGCGAAGGGCGTGCTCTACGATGCCCTTCGCGGTGAACGCGCCGCGACACGCGATACCGACGATGGCATCGTCTTCGACCTCGACTTCAACTCATTCCCCGGCACGATCATGGTCCTCGCCGATCGTCCGGTCGCTTCGCTTCGACTGCGCCACTCGGAAAGTGTCGCGCAGGGTTCGCTCCTGAAACTCGATGCCGCGGCGCTCGACGAAGGCGGCAGGGAGTTCGCGGGCAAACTGCCGGTGGAGTTTGTCGTGACAGACCCCAATGGCCGCGAGCGCTATCGCATACGGCGTCCGACAAACACGCCGATCGAACTCAAGATCGCCGCGAACGATACGGCCGGCGAGTGGAAGATCGCGGCAATCGACCAGGTCACTGGCATCTCCGCGGAATCGACATTCAGCGTAGGCGATGGTGCCGACATCCCGCAGGTTGCGTCGATCGGCAACATCGTCTCCGACGCCGACAGCATCCACGCCATGCTCAAGGAACGTTCCATCGACGTGCTGCTCTTCTCGAACCAGGCGAACCTGCGCGCCAAGGCCGAAGCGCTCGCGGAGCGCCTTAGGAGCGAGGCCGGAGTCGATGCCACGTTCCGCATGGTCCTGCCTTCGCAGTTCCGCCAGCACCCGATGCAGTGGCGCTATGTCTCGATCGAGGATCTCGAATTCTTCGATGGACTTCGCGCAGGCAAGTTCGTCGGCGCGCACGTCCAGGGCAAGAACCAGTTCAACGACTATCGCCAGGACGAAGGCATAAAGTTCGCCTTCTACCGGAACTACACCGGCTCCGCGTTCTTCTCCTATAACCGCGATGTGATTCTCATCGGACAGGCCGATGAAGAGGACAACCCACTCAGCGAGCTCGTCCTCGGCTACCGCATGATGCTCCGCAATCCGTCGCCCAATGTCCCCGCGCGTGGCCAGGGCCTTCTCGGCTACGCATGGAGCCCGTTCCATTACGGCAACGACGCCATTGTCGCATACGGCTCCGATGCGGCGGGACTCGATGCGGCATGCGACGAACTGGTTGGCATAGCAAAGATGTCCACGGCCCCGTCCCGCGCATACAAGCCTGTCACCGGGCGCACGATCGTCGAAAACGGCCAGGTGTTCCGCTCGATGGGCTATGCAGCCTCCGATGCGACGGCGACAACCACCGCGATCGGGACAGAATCGACACGCGGACCGATTCTTCCTCCCAACTACTCGCTCAAGATGGTGCAGGCTCTTCCTGCGGATGGCGGGCGCATTGCGATCCGCCAGGAGCAACTCGCCGTCAAGGATGGCCCGAAGTACGTGGCAGTGGAGCCAGCATCAAAGAATGCGAAGCAGTTCATGACGCAACCCGCGATGGACGACGACGCCGCGGCATTCGTCCGCTGGCTCGAGTTTGGCGACGAAACCGCGGCATGGCCGAATGCGAAGGCCGTAAGGCTTCGCAATGGAAGCGTTGTTTCGCCCGTTGGCGCAGGCGTCGGGCTTTCCGATGCGGATGGGCATCTCGTCTGGTCCTACGATCCGTTCGAGACGGTCGAGGACCAGGACGAAGCGCACTACATCCGCGAATGCAAGCGCATCGCTGTTTCGCCGGATGAAACGACCGTCCTCGCCGCCATCTTCGACGCATATCCAGGCGCCGGGTTCTCGCTCCATAACAAGAACCGTGGCGACGTCGTTTGGCTCGACGCCGCGACGGGCAAACTGCTCGGGCGCATGGAAGGCTATCTTGGCAACGTGATGTCGATTTCAGAAGACAATCGTACGGCGACGGTTCTCGACGACATCTCTGTCAAGGACGGCGACCATCCCTGCCGCTTCCACTGGAATCCAGAAGAGGATTTCGTAATTGCGTCTTTCGGCCGTGACGGCGCGAAAAATTCGGCGATGGTTATCGAGCGTCCCGTCGAATCGTGCGTAATCAGCAGCGACGGCCGTCTCGTCGTGCTGCTATATGCCGACCCGCGACGAATCGTGACTATCGCGGATATGGAGACCGGCAAGCTCACCCACATCCCCTACCCCCGCGCCGACCTCGGCGCCGCAGTCGATGCCAACGGCGAGTTTGCGCTCGTCTCGTTCTCCGACTCCACGCTCTGCAAATTCATGCGCGATGGCACGCAGGCATGGAGCGTCGAAACCCCGGCGCCCGGCGTTCCTGCCATCGACGCCAATGGGGCGTTCTGGTTTGCGACCGACGATGGCAAATTCTACTCCCTCGACGAGAATGGCAAGGTCACGGGCGACGCTCTCGACTTCGCCAATTCCGCAATCACCGACATCACTGGCAACAATCGCTTCGCCATACCTGCCGGTCTCGCGCACAAGGCGCCGAAATCATGCGATGCGCTTCCAAGGGAACTCTTCTCGACAAAGGCCGAGAATGTAGCGCTCCCCGCTGATTCAACGCTCGATGGCGAAACCGAAGTTTCCATCAAACTGCCGAAGCCAGAGCGCAATGGAATCGTGTCGGTCGGAGTTACATACCAGCTCGACACCCCGGATAGCGAGTTGCGGATCGTCTGCAGGCGCGGCGATGCCGAGTACATCTACCGCTTCCCCTACTCCGCCGACCCGCGCGAAGCGATGATACCGATGCGCGAAGGCGGCGACGTTACGCTCGCCTTGAGCGTCAGTGGCAATGGCAATGCGGCACTTTCGCAGTGGCGCGTTGTCACAGCCGTTCTCGACGAAGAACTCGAAAACGTCGCATTCGCGCCGCCAGTCTCGGCGGGCGGCAAGGCAAGCAGCAACATCAACGTCCCACGCGTGCTGATCCCAAATGTCTTTCCCTACGTCGGCGATCCGCGAGAGGAACAGATTGCATACGGATTCTCGATTCCGAAAGGCGCAAGCCTCGTGCTGCCCGAAGACCTCCATGAGAGCCCTGGCCAGACGCAACCGGCAACCTGCTTCGATGGCGACGTGCTTCATGGCGACCCTCTTTATCCTGTCGTCTATCCGTCGATGTTCGGACATCCGGATGCGCAGGGCGACCTGCGCGCGGCGTCGATCCTGATGGAGTTTGAAAGACCGCGCTCGGTCCGCGGCATAGGCATCTGGGAACATCCCGGCGACCTGCCGGTCGAGGCGTGGTTCATCGAATGCTGCGACGGATACGAAATGGACACGCGGACCAAGGTGCTGAAGGGCGACTGGAAGGTAGTCGCGGCGGGACGCGGCAATATGGACTACTTCCATGCGACTGAATTCCCCGAGACGGAGGCAAGGATCTGGCGCTTCTGGGTTGTCCGCACCAAGGGCGTCATCCAGCGAATCGCCGAACTCGAACTGTATGGTTCCGCGCTCGACGAAATCCTCGACATCGACGATTTCGGCGGCGGCGATGGCGGCGCTGGAATGCTGGACGACCTCGGGTTCTAGCCCGTACGGATCATGGGCGACGCCATGCGCGGTTGAAAGGGGGATGGAAAAGTGGGCGAAACAATCATGTCATCCCATGCGTTGCGCGAGACGTCAACAGACAAGCCGCTCAAGTCCGCGATATCGAAGGAATGCATGCCGCGCGAAATGCTACTTTCGCGCGGGCGACAGGCGTTGAGCGATGAACAGCTCATCGCGATTCTCCTCCGAACGGGTGTCGCGGGGTGCAACGTGCTCGAACTTGCGCGGATGCTTCTCGGACACTACGGTTCACTCCGCGCGCTTGTAAGCGCCACTCCGCAGGAACTGATGGCGCTGCAACTGCCTGGCTTGAGCGAGGCAAAGGTTGTCGGAATTTGCGCGGCCCTGGAAATCGCCCAGCGGATAATGTCGGAGCCGCTTGGATCGAAGGATCCATGCAAAAACCCGGCAATCGTCGCCAGGCTCCTCCGCGCTCGCCTGCTACACTACGACCAAGAGGTATTCGTCGCGTTGCCACTCGACAGGAAGAACCACCTCATCGGCAATCCGGTCGATATCTCTGTCGGCACCGTCGATGCCTCGCTCGCGCACCCCCGCGAAGTCTTCAGGGTTTGCGTGAGACTGTCGGCGTCGAGCGTGATCGTGGCCCACAACCACCCATCGGGCGACCCGACACCATCGAAGGAGGATATTGAAGTCACGCGCCAGCTGATCAATGCCGGGCGGATAATCGGCATACCACTGCTGGACCATGTTGTAATCGGCGATGCATCTATCCGCGAACCGGGATATGCGAGCATACGCATGCTGGGCGTCGCCGAGTTCGATTAATCGCCCACGGATGGAATGATTTCTGCTACCATTCGCCTACCCGTTTATTTGAAAGGAACTGTCCAATGAAACTGAATCTCTTCGCCCGCTTCTCCGCATGTGCGCTTGTGATCGCCGCGCTTGCGTTTACTGGTTGCGAATCGCCCGACGACGATGTCAACGGCTACATCTCGATTTCCCCTTCCGGCTGCAATATCGCGGCGGGCCAGTCGCGCGCGTTTACCGCGAATGGCGGCCGCGACTACAAGTGGTCTGTCTCCAATCCCTCGCTCGGTTATCTTTCCGCCTCTTCCGGAACGACCGTCCGCTATACCGCGACATCGGAATCCGGCACTCAGACGATTACCGTGACCGGCACTGCGGAAGGAATCGAGAGCGGTATGCTTACCGTTGTAAAAGATTGCGAGGCCACTGCCACTGTCAACCAGGGCGGAAGCACCGCCGTCAACATTTCCGGTCCCAGCACCATCGTTCCAGGCGGAGCACCGGTTGTTCTGTCAGTTTCCGGTGGCGACAGCGAAGGCTACAAGTGGCGCCTCTCCGATGGCTCCATCGGCAGCCTGAACCGCACGTCCGGAACGTCCGTAGCCTATACCGCAAACCCCGGCACTTCCGGCAAGGTACAGACCATTACCGTCAGTTCTGGCACGGACTCCGGCACGCTCACGATCGTCCACCAGGGCAAGGACAGCGCAATGAAGATTAGCGGGGCCTCTTCGGCCAAGGTCGGTGGCAAGCCGGGTATCTACAGTGTTTCCGGCGGCAATGGAAACTATACGTGGTCGTTGAGCAACAGCGCAATTGGCAAGCTTGACGGCACCTCCGGCAATTCCGTTTCATATACCGCGAAGGC
>JAZQOE010000162.1:0-8396 GCA_045627705.1 Kiritimatiellia bacterium
AAGAGGTGTTGTCATCAACCTCTTACCTCTTCCGTGCCTTATTGCCATTCCCACCGCCATTGTGCTAGTATCCCCTACCAATTCGCCGTCAAAGGTATAGACGGTGTCCGGAGAAGCCCCGCAATCACGCGGGGTGCCGAAGGTGTAAGGGGGCCAATGGGGTGCCCCCGATCTCTCAGGCAAAAGGACGGAAAGGTTCAATGATGACCAACACAGTAGCGCAGACGGCCCTGGAGGCCATCGCGAGTGTTCCCGAGGCTGCACAGGGCGGCGATATCGCCGCGACCGTGGAGGTGTCGAGCGGATGGCTTGATTCGCTCACGCAGTTTGTTGACAAGATCGACGGCATCGTGTGGGGTGTGCCGCTGATCGCATGCATTCTCGTGACGGGCATCCTGCTCACGTGCATCCTCC
The DNA here is from genome assembly GCA_045627705.1 of Kiritimatiellia bacterium. Lineage (GTDB taxonomy): Bacteria > Verrucomicrobiota > Kiritimatiellia > RFP12 > JBMNHG01 > JBMNHG01. The sequence continues at coordinate 415 of JAZQOE010000162.1, forward strand.
GCTTCTACCACCTCTTCAATCTCAAGAAAGCCTTCCGGTACATGTTCAGCACCGAGGAAGGCACGGAGGGCGATGTTTCCGCGTTCGGCGCGCTCTGCACCGCGCTTTCCGCGACAATCGGTACCGGCAATATCGTTGGCGTGGCCACGGCGATCGGCACGGGCGGCCCCGGCGCCCTTTTCTGGATGGAAGTCGCCGCGTTCTTTGGAATGGCCACCAAGTACGCCGAAGGCCTCCTCGCCGTCAAGTACCGCGAATTCACGCCCGAAGGCAAGGTTCTCGGCGGGCCTTTCTACTATATCGAGAAGGGATTGGGCAAGAGCTGGAAGTGGCTTGCGATCCTATTCGCAGTGTTCGGCGTTGGCGCCGGTATCCTCGGCATCGGCACGATCACGCAGGTGCACGGCATCACGTCCGCGACCCAGCGCTTCTTCGATCCCGGCTTTGATCCTTCCAACATGGCCACCGGCATTCAGCTGTTCGGCACGACCTATTCGGTTCCGGTAGTCATCGCCGGAGCGATCGTCACAATCGCCACGGCGCTCGTCGTAATCGGCGGACTGAAGCGTATCGCGGCCGTTTCGACCGTGATCGTTCCGTTCATGGCCGTATTCTACGTGATCATCTGCGGCTTCATTCTCCTCGGCAACGTTTCGAAGCTCACCAGCGCGATCGAGCTCATCGTGCGTTCCGCCTTCAATCCTGCCGCGTTTACCGGCGGCGTCGTGGGAACGATCTTCATCGCGATGCAGAAAGGCATCGCGCGCGGCATCTTCTCGAACGAGGCCGGTCTCGGTTCCGCCCCGATCGCCGCCGCCGCGGCGAAGACGAACGAGCCGGCCCGCCAGGGTCTCGTTTGCATGACAGGCACCTTCATCGACACGATCATCATCTGCTCGATGACAGGTCTCGCGATTGTCGTCACCGGCGCCTGGGAACCCAAACTCGGTCTCGCCGGCGTCGATATCACAATCGAGGCCTTCAGCCGCGGTCTTTCCTTCCTCGGCCCGGGCAGCGCCACGATTTCCGGCTTTTTCCTGATGGTCGCCCTGACCTTCTTCGCCTTCACGACGATCCTTGGCTGGGACTACTACTCCGAGAAGTGCCTGGAGTATCTTGTCGGCTCGAAGCGCCAGGGCGTGATCAAGATATACCGTCTGCTCTATGTCCTTTTCGTCGCGATCGGACCCTACCTCACGGTTTCCGTCGTCTGGGGCGTCGCCGACACCGTGAACGGCCTCATGGCCTTCCCGAACCTCGTGGCGCTCATCCTCCTCTCGCCAGTTGTCTGGCGTGTCACCAAGGACTACCTCCAGCGCGTGAAGAAGGGCGAAATCGAAGATTGACCGCGAGGGCTGCCCGCCATGAAATCCCCAAAGAAAAATCCGCGCATATTGATCGTTACCCCGGAGATCACCTATCTCCCCGCCGGAATGGGCAACATGGCGAACACCCTGAACGCGAAGGCCGGAGGTCTCGCCGACGTGTCCGCATCGCTCGTCGCCGAACTCTATGGCCTGGGCGCCGACGTCCATGTCGCACTGCCGCACTACCGCCGCATGTTCCACATGGATGTCGGGCGCCTCATCAGCGATGAGCTGCGCGTTTACAACACGCGCCTCGCCGATTCCCGCATACACCTCGCCGAGGACCGTTGCTTCTACTACCGCGACGCCGTGTACAGCAACTATGCCGACGAGAATCCGCGCCTGGCCCTCGCGTTCCAGCGCGAGGTGATAAACAACATCATCCCGACCGTCAATCCAGACCTGATCCACTGCAACGACTGGATGACGGGCCTTATCCCCGCCGCGGCGCGCCGCATGGGCATCCCATGCCTTTTCACCGTCCACAACATCCACACGCAGAAGGTGCTGCTTTCGCGCGTCGAGGACGCCGGCATCGACGCCGCCGAATTCTGGCCGCTCCTCTACTTCTCGCGTCTCCCCTACAACTACGAGGAAACGCGCGACGCGAATCCCGTGGACATGCTCACGAGCGGCGTCTTCGCCGCGCACTTCATCAATACCGTCAGCCCGACATTCCTTGCTGAAATCGCGCAGGGCCGCCATTCGTTCGTTCCCGGCGAATTGCGCGACCAGATCACCAACAAGATCAACGCCGGTTGCGCGGAAGGCATCCTGAACGCCCCGGACACCTCGTACAATCCCGCCACCGATACCGCGGTCGAACGCCAGTATTCGCCGGACGACGCCTTCGAGGCGAAGCGCGCTAACAAGGTCGCATTCCAGAAGAAGGTTGGCCTCGAGGTGAATCCTGACGCCCCGCTTTTCTTCTGGCCTTCGCGTCTCGACCCGATGCAAAAGGGCCCGCAGCTTCTTACGGACATCCTCTATCGCGTCGTCAGCGGGTATGCGAACGATGGGCTTCAGATCGCCGTCGTCGCGAACGGCAGCCACCAGCACGCCTTCCATGAAGTCGTCCGCATGCACGACATGCACAGCCGCGTCGCGGTCTGCGATTTCGAGGAAAGCCTTTCTCGCCTTGGCTATGCCGGCAGCGATTTCACCCTCATGCCCTCGCTTTTCGAGCCGTGCGGACTCCCGCAGATGATCGGCACGATCTATGGTTCCATGCCGATCATCCACGACACCGGCGGATTGCACGATACCGTCGTCCACTTCGACGCGGCCGCGAATGCCGGCAATGGCTTTGTCTTCCGCGACTACGATTCCAACGCGCTCTTCTGGGCGATGAGCCAGGCGATGGAGTTCTACCGCCTGCCAAGGGAAATCCGCGCCGCGCATGTCGCGCGCGTGATGCGCGAAGGCCTGGCGCGCTTCAATCACAAGGTCTGCGCGAAGTCGTACATCGACATCTATGAGCGCATGCTGCAGCGTCCGCTCCTCGATCCACTTTCCGAACCGACAGCGCCAAAAACGCGGCGCGCCGAGAAAAAGGCCGCGCGCTAGCCCGCGCCGCCGTACCGTACCCTAAACCCACAGGTAAAATGAATACACTCCCGCTCGACAAGGCACAGGTTGAAAAGATCGCATCGAAATATCCCACGCCGTTCCATATCTACGACGAGCGTGGCATCCGCAAGAACGCGCGCCGTCTGAAGGCCGCCTTCGCGTGGAACAAGGGCTTCCGCGAGTACTTCGCGGTCAAGGCGTGCGCCAATCCCTACATAATGAAGATTCTTCGCGCCGAAGGTTTCGGCGCAGACTGCAGTTCGCTCGCCGAACTCGTGCTTTCGGAGAAGGTCGGCCTTTCCGGCGAAGAGATAATGTTCACGTCGAACGACACTCCCGCCAAGGAGTTCGTGAAGGCGCGCGAGCTTGGCGCGATCGTGAACCTCGACGACATCTCGCACATCGAATACCTGAAGGACGCGGCTGGTCTGCCCGAGCTTGTCTGCTGCCGTTACAACCCCGGCCCGCTCAAGGGCGGCAATGCGATTATCGGCAAGCCCGAAGAAGCCAAGTACGGCTTCACCCGCGAACAACTCTTCGAAGGCTACAAGGCGATGCGCGACGCCGGCGTAAAGCGCTTCGGCATCCACACGATGGTCGCGTCGAACGAGCTGGACCCGCAGTACTTCATCGACACCGCCCGCATGATGTTCGAGTTGGTCGGAGAACTCACGGCAAAACTCGGCATCACCTTCGAGTTCGTCAACCTCGGCGGCGGCATCGGCATTCCATACCGTCCCGGGCAGAAGGCGGTGGACCTCGAGTTTGTCGGCAGTGAAATCCACAAGGCTTACGATGAGATGATCATCGGCCGCGGCCTTCCTCCAATGCGCCTCTGCCTCGAATGCGGACGCATGGTCACGGGCCCGTATGGCTGGCTCGTGAGCCGCGTGCTCCACATCAAGCGAATCTACAAGACATACGCGGGACTCGACGCCTGCATGGCGAATCTGATGCGTCCCGCACTCTACGGCGCGTACCACCACATCACTGTTCTCGGCAAGGAAGACGCGCCGTGCGACCGCGTTTACGACGTGACGGGCTCGCTTTGCGAAAACAACGACAAGTTCGCGATCGACCGCACCCTGCCCGAACTCGTCCCCGGCGACCTTCTCGCCATCCACGACGCCGGAGCCCACGGCTTCGCCATGGGCTTCCAGTACAACGGCAAGCTCCGCTCCGCAGAACTCCTCCTACGGGAGGATGGTTCGGTCGCGCAAATACGCCGTGCGGAAACGCTCGACGACTATTTCGCCACCCTCGACTTCTCAGGGCTTGACTCCTTCTAGGCAATAAAACCGCCAATCGCGTCGTTTGCCCCGGGCCAATTCCCGGCACGATGCTCCTGCTCAAGTAACAGCCAATGCAATGAAACGGCAATGAAACGCAATCGTTGTGTCGAAATCATCGTCTTCATCGATTCCGTCATCAATAGCCCGCAAACACTGGAGAAACTATCATGAACTCTCTTTTCAATGGCGGAATTTGGCCCGACGATCATGGCGTGCATATCAATGCACATGGCGGCGGAATCCTGAATGACGACGGAACCTACTACTGGTTCGGCGAACATAAGGTCGAGGGCGAGCGCGGCAATCGCGCCTGGGTCGGTGTAGGATGCTATTCGTCGCGCGACCTCGTGAACTGGAAGAATGAAGGCGTAGCCCTTGCCGTTTCCAAGGATGCCTCCAGCGACATCCGCGAGGGAAACGTCATAGAGCGTCCGAAGGTCATACGCTGTCGGAAGACGGGCAAGTACGTGATGTACTTCCACCTTGAGATCGATCCCGCCACATACCGCTCGGCGCGTGTCGGCATCGCCGTGTCTGACACTCCAACTGGACCATACACCTTCGTGCGTTCGCAAAAGCCCGATATCGGGACATGGCCGCAAAACGGCGATCCCGCCGACCATACTCCCGAAGCAGTGGAGCGTTCACGTGCCGACGTGGCGCGCATCCCGCACTTCGGCGAATCGAAGGAAGGCCACGAAGGCTTGCTGTATCCGTCGTTCGTCGATGGCGGACAGGATTCGCGCGACATGACGCTCTTCGTCGATGCCGATGGCAAGGCCTACCACATCTTTTCGAGCGAGTGCAATTCGACGCTCCACATCTCCGAGTTGACCGACGACTATCTCGGCTACACCGGACGCTGGTGGCGCGCGGCGTCAAAGGATTGGACCGAGGGCGCGGCCGTGTGCCGCCATGGCGATTGGTACTATCTCATCGGTTCGGGATGCACAGGCTGGGCTCCGAACCAGGCGCGCATCTACCGCGCGAAGTCAATCACCGGTCCATGGGAACGACTCGGCGATCCGTGCACGGGTGTCAATCCCGCGAATGGCCTCGGACCCGAAAAGACATTTGGCGGACAATCCACATTCATCCTTCCGCTCGACGACGGACGCTGCATCGCCATGTTCGACTTGTGGTGTCCGTCAAATGCCATCGACGGCCGCTATGCATGGCTGCCAATCGAGTTCGATGGCGATGCCATGCCCCGCATCGCGTGGCGCGACGAATGGAAGCTTTGATCCGCTTCTCGTTTTTTCCCCGCCGCAGAAACGGTAGTGCACAAAATCGGGGTGTGTCCCTTCAAAATGTGTAGGACGATTCTGGCAAGGCGGAACGACTTCGCCACCTTTTACCTCTTACCTTTTACCTATTACCTAAAAAAGCGGCGCGCCGCTTTTTACGTGTGGTGACGTGCCGGGCGAGTCCCAGGCGATGGTTTCGCCGATTGCGGCGAAGCGCTCGTCGAGGGTGGGGCCGGCGGCGGAGGCAGAGACTTCATCCACGCATGGCTTCTTGTAAAGCTGGTAGTCGCGGCGGAAGTCCATGTCGGTCACATTCGGCATGACCACGTTCGCGCCAGCGAGAAGCGCTTGCTCGCGTCCGTCGGGGGCGAGGTTTTGCAGGACTGTCGTCGCGGCGATATTGCGGTCGTGGAGGAAGAGGCGCGCGGCGGCGACCATGTTCACGCCGAGTTCGAGCTGGCGGACGGGATCGACCTGCGTGGCGCCGAGCGGGGTGTCGGCGTGTGGCAGGAACGGGCCCATGCCGATCATGTCGATGTCTTCGTCGCGGAAGAACAGGATGTCGTCGGCAAGGTCTTCACAGGTCTGTCCGGGGAGGCCGATCATCACGCCGCTGCCGGTCTGGTAGCCGAGCCGCTTGAGGATGCGCAGGCAGTCGCGGCGGCGTGTCCACGAGTGACCGGCGGGGTGGAGGGTGGCGTAAAGCGCGGTATTCGATGTTTCGATGCGGAGAAGGTAGCGTGTCGCGCCGGCCTCGCGCCAGCGGCGGTATGTCTCCTCGGACTGTTCGCCGTTGCTGAGGACGATCGCGAGCTTGTCCTCTGGCGCGATAGCGCGGATGGTGCGGGTGATACGTTCGATGCGGTCGGTATTGGCAGGCGATTCGAGTTCGCCGGATTGGAGCACGACCGAACCAAAGCGGTGGTCGAAGGCCCAGCGCGCCATGCGCACCACGTCGTCTTCGGGAATCTGATAGCGATGAATGAGCGTGTTGTCGTGGCGGATGCCGCAGTACAGACAGTTCTTTGCGCAGACGTTGCCGATTTCAATCAGTCCGCGCAGGAAGACGCGCGGACCGGTCTGCCGCAGTTTGACCGCGTATGCGGCTGACAGAAACTCATCGCGCTCTTTACCGGGCGCAAGTGCGATCAGGTGCGCAAGCTCTTCGCGCGAAAGCGAGCAGGGCGCTGATTGTGCGCGCGTTAAGATATCCGACATGTGAATCACCGCATATTCCAGCGGTAGAGAAGGGCGGGGGAGTCGCTGGCGCCAAGAAGGCGTCGGATGGCATTCATGCCGAAGGGGAGTCGGCTGCCGCCGCCGAATATGTCCCAGAAGGAGAGGTTCTCCTCATAGCGGATGACTTCGATGTCGTCTTCTCCGAGGAGTTCGGCGGTTTTCGCGATGGCATCGTAATCGTAGCCTATGCCGTCGATCAATCCGTACGAAAGAGCCTTGTCGGCGAGGAACACGCGGCCATCGGCGATTTCGCGCACCTTCTCTTCTGGAAGTCCGCGGTTCTCGGCGACGAGTCCGACGAAGCGGCCATACAATTGATCGACCACTTCCTGGAGGAGCGCTTGTTGTTCGGGCGAAACCTCGCGGAGCGGGTTCATGATATCCTTGTTCGCGCCGGATTTGATCGAGGTGTCCTCGACGCCGAGTTTTTCGGCGAGTCCGTGGAAATTGACATCCTGCATGATCACGCCGATCGAACCGGTGAGAGTCGTGGGCTGCGCCATGATGAAATTGGCGGCGAGCGAGACATAGTATGCGCCGGAGGCGGCGGTATCTCCGAAATGCGCGACGACCACGCGGCCTGGAAGCGCTTCGCGGAATTTGAGGAGGGCATCGAAGATTATGTCGCTAGCGGTAATGCCGCCGCCGCCGCTATCGACATCGAGGATGATCCCCATGATTGAATCGTCGAGCGTCGCGCGATGGATCGAGCGGAGGGTGGTCTCGGTATCGCCGGTGCCGCCATGGAGCGGCGCACCGCGATTGAAGCTGATCATGCCTGTGAGCGGGATGCGCACGACGCGCGTCGTGCCGGCGCCGGAAGACCAGACTTCGCTCATGTCGGGGAGTTCGTCTTCGCCGAAGTTGTCGATATTGAAAGCTGGGCCCCCCGTTGTCGGCCTGTGTTGCTTGGACATCATTTTCATGCCATCGTTCGAGACAACGGCGACACAGCATATTGCGACTAGTCCTAGGACAAATGCGATGCCTACCGTCACGAGAAACACAGTGAGGCATCCGCACCCATGGCGTTTCTTTTGCGGAGGCTGACAGGTCGCCTGCGCATTCGATGTATTTTCATCATTCATGGCCTTGAGTATATCAACGGGACGATGACCCTTCAAGCGGGGGTGCACAGAAATATTTATGCAGGCACCCCAAATTTTCCACTTGCTTCTCTCATGTGCATATACTATAATATATGCCATGAAAGAAAATTCACTAGGAAATGCACGTTCGCGGGCCGAGATCCTTGCCGAGATCGCCGC
>JAZQOE010000163.1:0-12881 GCA_045627705.1 Kiritimatiellia bacterium
GGGGTGTTATCATAGTTGCATGAAAACACAGAATTTCCCTCGCAATCCGTATCCTGAATTCAACACGCGCCGCGACTGGGAGAACCAGTCGGTGACGCAGATCAACCGCGAGACGCAGCATGCTCCGTGGGGCGCGTACACGAGCGTCGAGCAGGCGCTCGCCTGCGACCGCGAGGCCTCGCCGCGCGTGATGTCGCTTGACGGCGTCTGGCGCTTCACCCTCGCCGACCGCCCCGCCAACGTCCCCGCCGGCTTCTGGTCCGACGGCTTCGACGCTTCGTCCTGGGCCACCATCCAGGTTCCCGGCAACTGGGAGCTCCAGGGTTTCGGCAAGCCGATCTACACGAACCACATCATGCCGTGGCCGATCGACATCGACGCCCCGTACCTCGTGAAGCCGATGCTCAAGGGCCAGTGGAACGGCGAGGAGCATCTCCGCCTCAACCCGCCGCAGGTCCCCGAGGACAACCCGACCGGCTGCTACGTCCGCTCGTTCGATCTCCCCGCCGACTGGGCCGGGCTCGACGTCCATCTCTGGTTCGGCGGCGTCGAGGCCGCCATGCACCTCTGGGTCAACGGCCAGCCCGTCGGCTACTCGCAGGACAGCAAGCTCCCGTGCGACTTCGATGTCACGCGCTTCCTGCGTCCCGGCGCCAACACCGTCGCCCTGCAGGTCGAGCGCTGGTCCGACGGCACATGGCTCGAGGACCAGGACTACTGGTACCTCTCCGGCATCTTCCGCTCCGTCCGCCTCGTCGCCAAGAACCCGATCCACATCCGCGACTGGTTCGTCAAGGCGACCCCGGACGTCTACGGCGAAGGCGCGATCTGGCGCGGCGAGATCTTCCTCCAGCAGATCGACGGCTTCGCCGACCACACAGTCAAGGTCGAGCTCTTTGACGCCGCCGGCAAGTCGGTCGCGGCCACCGAGGCCAAGCTCAACCGCTGGTCGTGGTACTCTAACCATGTCTCCGGAAACGCATTCAGGTTCGAGGCCCACGTCGATTCCGTCGCGCGCTGGACGCCCGAGACGCCGACCCTCTACACAACCGTGATCACCCTCCTCGACGCCGACGGCAAGGTCGTCGACATCGAGTCCAACCGCACCGGCTTCCGCCGCATCGAGATCGGCCCCGACCACGTGATCCGCCTGAACGGCGTCCGCATGATTTTCCGCGGCACGAACCGCCACGAACACGCCCTCCGCTACGGCCGCGCCGTCACGAAGGACCACATGCGCCGCGAGATCATCCAGATGAAGCAGCTCAACTTCAACGCGGTGCGCACCTGCCACTATCCGGATTCCCCCGAGTGGTACGACCTCTGCGACGAGATGGGCATCTGCCTCGTCTGCGAAGCCGACCTCGAGACACATGCGTTGGGCGGACTCGCTTCGACCGATCCATCGTGGGCGAACGCCTATCTCGAACGCGCGATCCGCATGGTGCTGGTCCATAAGAACCACCCTGCGATCGTCTCGTGGTCGATGGGCAACGAGTCGCTCTGCGGCCCGAACCACGCCGCGATGTCGAACTGGATCCGCGACTACGACGACACCCGCCTCGTCCAGTACGAGTCCGGCGGACCGACCAAGCTTGTCTCCGACATCCGCGGCAACATGTACGCCCATCCCGAATACATCCAGCAGATGCTCGGTGACGCCAATGACCCGCGTCCCGTGGTGCTTGTGGAATACCTCTACCAGATCCGCAACTCTGGTGGCGGCATGTACTGGTTCCCATATCTTCTCGAAAAGTACCAGCGCTTCCAGGGCGGCTTCGTATGGGACTGGCAGGACAAGTGCCTCGTCGCCACGGATCCCGCCACCGGCGAGAAGTTCCCTGGCTTCGGCGGCGATTTCGACGAGGACTACAAGGAGCGCGTCTGCCCGTACCACATGACCTGCAATGGCGTTGTCCTGCCCGACCTCACGCCAAAGCCGGCCGCATACGAGGTTAAGGAGGCGCAGGCCCCGCTGCGCGTTGTCGCGGTGAATGACGACTGCGCCCAGGGCGGTCACTTCATCCTCCGCAACTGGCACCATGCGACAACCTCCGCCGGCTTCAAGCTGCGCGCTGTCGCGAAGGTCGATGGCGTCGAGACCGTCTCCAAGAACATCCCGATGCCCGCCGCGGCACCGATGCAGGATGTCGCTTTCGACGTCGATCTCAAGAAATTCTTCCCCGACCGTCCCGCAGACGCCGAGCTGCACCTTGACTTCATCGTCACGCTTGCCGCGAAGACCCCGTGGGCGAAGGCTGGCCATGAGATCTCCCACACGCAGTTCCAGATTCGCGGAACCGCTCCCGTCTATGCCGCGAAGACACCATGCTGCGCGGACAAGAAGGCGAAGCTCGTTGCGACGAAGGATGAGCTGCGCGTCGATGCCGGCGCACTTTCACTCGTTTTCGACCGCAATGGCGGCATGCTTTCATCCGCGTCGTTCGATGGCGCGCCAGTGATCGCCGAGGGCCCGCGCGTGAACATCATGCGTCCGCGCACGGGTCTCGATACCGACCGCATGACGCACTGGGGCTTCGACAATGTATGGCACGAGCCGCTCGAGAAGATGGAGCGCCACTCCAACGGCGCCCGCGCGAGCGTGCTTTCCGATGGCGCGGTGCTAGTCGAGACCGACGAAACGCTCGTCGCCCCAGATGGCGCGCAGATCGCCACGGCGATTGGCAGCTATCGCATCTCCCCGTGCGGCGAGCTTGTCATCGGCACAGCCCTGGATGTCTCGCGCGCTTTCCGCCACATCCCGCGCGTAGGACTCTCGCTCGTCCTTCCCGAAGGCTTCGAGAACCTCGAATGGTTCGGTCGCGGTCCGGGCGAATGCTACTGCGACCGTCTCGAGCATACGCCTGTCGGCATTTACCGCGCGACTGTCGCCGACCAGCACTTCCCGTTCGTTCCGCCGTCCGAGTGCGGCGGACACGAAGACACGCGCTGGCTCAAGCTCTCGAACGCCGCGGGTCGCACGATCAGCGTCTCGGCGCCGTTCCGCTTCCACTTCGACGCCCACCATGCTTCCGTGCGCGACTACATCCTTGCCGAGCACGACCACCAGATTCCGCGTCGTCCCGAGACCTTCCTGAATCTCGACCATCGCCACGCCGGCATCGGCGGGAACATGGCCTGGTCCACGACTCTCGACGAGAAGCACTATGTCTTCGCCGGCGGCTACAGCTTCCGCTTCGTGCTGAAGTTCGCCTAATCGAAACTGTTCCATCAAGGAGTTCGCGCCATGACACCGCAGGATAAATCCATTCTTCGGGAACTCGCGAAGCAGGTCGCGGAAATCGCCGCGCTTCCTGTCCAGCAGGAGAAGAAGGCGCTATGGCGCGCCCTTAATGGACTCAAGCCACAGCGTCCGATGGTCATGGTTGACCAGGTCTGCTGGAACGAAATGGATATCGGCGACGAGCTTACGCTCCAGTGCACCGATCCCGAGTGCCGCGCCTACGAGCAGGGGCTGCGCAGGCTCCTATACCAGTGGCGGCATTTCCCGGTCGATTTGGTCGTCGAGCCCGTCATTCGCGTCTGGAAGGCCATTTCGGGAACGAGCTTCGGCCTCGGTACAAAGGAGGAGATTCTTTCCTCCGACCCAACGAGCGATGTCGTCGCCCATCGCTACCTGAACCAGTTCGAGACGGAGGAAGACCTGGAGAAAATCCAGACTCCAGTCGTCACCCACGACGAGGCGGAAACGGCGCGCCGTCTTTCCGTCGCCTACGAAATCTTCGATGGCATCCTCGAGGTTGTCCCGTGGGGCTGGGATCCATACCTCTCCATCTGGGATCCCATCAGCTGGTGGATGGGTGTCGAGAACGCGCTCTACACGATGATCGACAATCCGGACTACATGCACCGTCTTGCGGGCCGTATCACCGATGGCTACCTCGGCATGCTGGACCAGCTTGAGGCGCAGGGCTTGATGTGCGGTCCCCAGCCGCTCATCCACTGCACTGGCGCGTACACGGATGAGTTGCCGAAGCCCGGCTACGACCCCGCGAAGCCGCGTCTGAAGGACATGTGGATGTTCGGCCTTGCGCAGATGTTTTCGACAGTCTCCCCGGCGATGTTCGAGGAGTTCGAGATCGATTACACGAAACGCATCTGCGAACGCTTCGGGCTTGTTTACTACGGCTGCTGCGATCCTCTCGACCGCAAGATGGAGCAGGTGCGCAAACTGCCGAACGTCCGCAAGGTGTCGATGAGCCCGTGGGCCGATGAAGACCGCGGCGCCGCCGCGATCGGCCATGACTTCGTATTCTCACGCAAGCCCAATCCCGCGCTCCTTGCGGCGCCATCGTTCTCGCCCGCCAACGTGCGCGATCATCTGCTCGCCACGCGCCGTGCGTGCGACGCCCACGGATGTCCGCTGGAATTCATCCTCAAGGATATCTCGACTGTGAAGTACGAGCCGCAGCGCATATTCGAGTGGGCGAAAATCGCGATGGAAATCGCGCAGGATTGATTCTTGAACTCTCTTTGGACCTAACGACAAATGAATTGGCTTCAAGCCCTCTTGATGGGCATATTCCAGGGGTTGACAGAGTATCTGCCAGTTAGCAGCAGCGGGCATCTCGCCATTGCCGGGAAATTGCTTGGAGTGCAGGATCCCGACAAGGTGATGATGTTCACAGTGGCGGTCCATGTCGCCACCGTGTTCAGTACGCTGGTGATCCTGCGAAAGGAAATCGGGCAATTGCTCAGGGGCTTTTTCACGTCTCCAAGGAATTCCGCGCCATCGCCATACGGGATCAAGTGCTGGAACGAGGAGCAGAACTACGTCTTCAACATCCTGGTTTCCATGATACCCGTTGGCATCGTTGGACTTTGCTTCAAGGATTTCATCGAGGCACAATTCAGCAGCCTTACGGTCGTGGGCATTTGCTTGCTCGTCACGTCGCTTCTGCTCTCGTTCTCGTATTTCGCGAAGCCGAGGCAGAAGGAGCACATCACGGTGTGGAACGCGCTGGTGATCGGCATTGCACAGGCCTTTGCGGTGCTTCCCGGATTGTCGCGTTCCGGCTCCACGATCGGCACTGGGCTCATCCTTGGCAACAAGAAGGAGTCGCTGGCGCAGTTTTCATTCCTGATGGTGATACCTCCGATAATCGCCGAGGCGGCGCTTGACGTGAAAAAGATCATGGAAACAGGCGTGGAAGAAGCCATGGCAGGCATTTCCGCCACGGCGCTGGCCGTGGGTTTCCTCGCGGCATTTGTCGTGGGATGCCTTGCGTGCAAATGGATGATTGGCCTTGTCCGAAAAGGGAAGATGATTTGGTTCGCCATCTATTGCGCGGCAGTCGGCCTGGCTGTGCTTGCCTTCATGTGATGATATCGTCTTAAAGTCTTGATATGGCGGCCATTAAGTTAAGGTCGCCATGTTTTTTTTTGATTCCCGTTTTCGCGATCTAATGACTTAAATAGACAGACTGTTTCGACTTAAAGGGACAGACTATTTGAGAGTGAGCGACTCGCGTTGCGCCATTAAATAACGTTACCCAAATTTGCGAGGCTTCCTTCCAGGTTGCGCCATATTTGGTGTTACCGAAGCACGCGCGTCCATTGCGAGTGACGACAGGCGTTCATTGCGTGCCGATGCGGCGACGGCGATGCCGACGCAAGGCTGTCCGTCGTACCCGCTGGCGGGAGGCGTACCCGAAGGGGCGGAGCGAAGCGACGAGCCTCCGCCAGCGGGGACGACGGAGGAGGGGGCAGGCGCCCATTATGGGGAACGGCATCCTGTCCCTGCCTTCCTCCAGCCGCGCGGCTATCGCGTCGCCGCGGTTGGTCCACGCCACGAGCATCTCCGTCCACTGGATCGCCACGTCCGTCATGTCCACGGAGTAGTTGAACCGGCCGGCCATGATCCCTCCGCAGTGCGCCACGCTTCCGCGACGGCCTCCTCGTCCAGGTCGTCGCCGACGCGGCGAAGGCTGTCGACCCACAGTTACGCGACGAAAGATTTTCTGATAGCAATAAATAAGAGGGGAATTGCGGTGAAGCGAAACATGGAGCTTGTTCGTGAATTGTTGCTTTGTGTTGAGGCGGATCAGAGCTTTGATTCGCTCAATTCTGATATCTTGGTCGAGATGTTGAGGGCGGGTGTCTTGGCGACGATTCAAAAGTAAGGAAGAGCAAGAAGAATGTCATTCTACAGGGTAGGCGCGAACACAAATAGCCGCGGCGCGCCGCTAATCTGTGGAATCTGGAATTTCAATTTCCGCAACGTCGCCGACAAGTTCGACGCGGCCGTAACCGGTGACATCTTCGAAGCGCACATTTGAGACGGTGTGATTCTCGTCGTGCGCCTCGATTCGCACTGGCGGCAGCGGCAGACATGCCGGAAGATGGATGTTCTTCAGCGACACATTGCGGATTGTCCCCGAATCCGGGAAGTCAAAGAAGACCGAGATCGGCATTGTCTTGACAATCAGGAAAATGTCCCACCGCCCAAGTTCGTGGATGCGTATATCCTCGAACACAACATCCTCGATGGTACATTCGTTCGATGCCTGGACGCAAATAACGCAATCGGCCCAGTAGCTTGTCGTCTCGGTTGCCTCCAGCGTGGTGTGCAGGATGTCGATGTCGCGGAATGAAAGGTTCTTGAACTTCGCAGGTGCCTTCGAGCATTCGTAGCCCACGCGGAAGACGTTGGCGACATCGCACCAAAGCGTGCATGACGCGACATCAATGTTTTCGCACCACCACTTGGGAGCGAAACAATCGTCCTGACAGCGTACAAAGCAATCGCGGATGCGGATGTCGCGGCAGCTGCAAAGGTCTATGCCATCGTCGTTGATCACTCTTCCGCCAAGTATCTTCACGCCTTCGATCATGCCGCCTTCGACGTTTGCGAAGGTGAGTGTCCAGCCCCATGGCGAAAGCATGGCTACATCTCGCACGGCAACATTTCGTCCCGTGACACGCACCATGTTGCCGGAGCAGTTCAGGTCATCGGAAGGACGCGGCCCCTTCTGCCAAGGCCACGGCGCACCGCTGATCATGCCGCGCCCGCGAATGCATGCGTTATCGCCATCCACCAATACCGCGCCTTCAAGCACTGCGCCGCCGGCGATGTAGAGCGTCTGCCCCGCGCCAACCTGCGTGACATCCCTATGGTGCAAGCCTGGGCCAATGTAGATCACGCCGGGATCGGTGTCTTTCGGCGCGTCCTTCTCATACGGACGGGCGGCGATGATCAGCGTACGATGGCGTCCATTCGGCTCGAAGGAAACATCGCAAGGGGCATTGAGCCTGAAGCGGAAGACGCGCTCGGAAACCTGTTCGACCATCGCGTTCATGCGACGCGGCCAAACGCGCGGATCATTGGGCTTAAGGTCCGCCGCAAGCAATTCGACCTCGACCGTGACTTCTCCCTCGGCCTCGAATGAAGCGAACGCATACGGGAAGCGGACTTCCTCTGCCAGGCGCTCTTGCGGTTTCGGCGTTTCGATGGCATCGACAGGAATACCGTTTACGCTTACGCGATAGTCGGTCGATTTCGGCATTTCGTCCGGCATCCGCCATGTCACGATGCGCGGGGTGGGGGACGCCGATCCATCCGCTTGCGCACTATTGGCGGCGGCATCGTTCGCGGATGCATTTTCGCTCGGTGCGGGACCATTCAGCAAATCGACCACCTGCTTCTGGACATCGGCGATTGCGTCGAGTCGCAGATGCGGGTCGAGAACCGTGAAGACATCGCCAGTCTTGCGCTGCTCGTAGATGCGGATTGTTCCGCCGGATTCATGCGGGCGCGCGTCACGCTCGACAAGTTGCCTGCTGCGCTCGAGCATCACGGCGAGGACATAGACCACATTCGCCATCGAAGGATCGTCGAGTTCCACGAGACGCCTCAGCAACTGCTCGGCGGATTCCTTGTGGACTGGTTCCGTCTTCGCCGACTTTTCCGGAGCGACATACGCGCCTTGCCAAACGCTGAAGGGCTTGTTCTCCTCGGTGATTTTCCCCGACCAACAAGGCATGCAGCAGTCTTCGCGTGTGAAGCCTTCGATCGTGTCGTAGAGTGCCGATACGCACTCCTGGCCATCCTCGAAGGGTTTGCCGCAGATCGTACACACATGCCCGCGCGGGCGGATGTTCCATTCGTGAGCCATGAGAAATTCCTTAAGGGATTAAGCGCTTGATAGCGTCGATGTCCTTTTTGAATCAACCTTTTAGGAAAGCGGGTAGGGCGCAGCCTTCGCAGCCGCATTTCGCGCGGAGACAGAAGTCTGCGAACAGCTGGAGCAACCCGTGCTGTAGCAGTCCGTCGTTTTGGTAAAGGGCGGGATTGTGGTCGCGTCCGAGCAGGTGGTTTGCGGCGATGCGCATTGGCGTGCTGTCGTCTTCCGGCGGCAGGGTGGCAGGACAATCCTTCATCGCGCCCGTGGCAACGAGTATCGGCGCAAGCAGGTTCGTGTAGATTGCGGCCGCACGGTTCCGGCCGATGAGCGTCGCGCTGGCGCGTTCGTTGCGCGCGCCGGCGAGCGACAGGTGACGCGCCCAATAGTCCATTGTCAGCCCCGTAAGGAATGCGGTCGATTTCTTCAGGAAGAGTTCGGGGGACTCTGCGTACATTCCCGCGAAGAATGAGATGGGGTCGCGATTGTTCGCGAAAAGGGCGGCGGCGGATGCAAGGCGTCGCGCGGGATGGTTCATCGGCCGTGTTGCATCGAGCGCCCATGAAATGTGCGCATCCGGTTTTTCCGAATCGTCGTGCCACCATGCGTCCCAGAGGGAACGGATGAAATCGCGTGATTCGTCGTCACGCCCCGAATCAGCCTGTGGAAGAAGTCCTGCGGCGCCGAGCAATCGCGCATAGTGCTTTTCAGGCGGCGCGCCGTTTTCCCACGAGGCGAGCGGCACGATCGCGGCGAGTTCGCGGCACGCCGCGGAATTGCGCTTGTAGCCGAGGGCGGCGAGAAACTCGGAGTAGAAGACCTGGGAAGGATCGTCAGACGAAGCAATCAGCGCCCGCATGCGCTCGCACTTCCGTTCGAAACGATGGCGTCCAGCGATTTCAAGCAATGCCTTTGCGTGGTCGGGATTCCCCGCGAGCGCTATCGCGCAAGGGCGCGGAGTGTCTGGCTGAACCGCGAATGGATACGCGGCGAGATCAATATCGTCGAACGAGAACCACGGCATCTCGGCAAGCGCCGCGCGGAGTCCGATCTGCAGGCAGCCCACAGGCAAGCCTTCCGGTGCCGATGCTGGTGAGGGCATTCTGTAGGTAACATGCGCGATTACGTTCCCATAGCGCGGATCGCTGGCATGGGCGTGGGCCGTCCAATCGCCAGGCCTGACATGGATTTCAACGTCGCCGGTGACAATGCGCTTTTCCTGTCCTACCTTTATCACCGCGTCGAGGAAATCGGGACCCGCCTCGAGATTCCATCGGCCGGGGTCGATAATTTCGATCGCCTCGCGGTCTGCGGTTTCAAGCGCGCGTGGACGGAGGCGCTTGTCGAACCAGATGCATTGCAGGTGCCGTTCGTTCCAACGGTTTCCAGCGGCATAGATCGCGGCGGGCTCGCGAATCCAGCTTTCCGCCGGAGTGCATGCGTCAAGAAGCGCCTCGTAATCTTGCATGTTCGCTCCCGATTACATCGCACGGACAAGAACCGCGTGCCATGCGGGAATGGTGTGGATGGAAACGTTCACTTCGTCAGATTGCCAGTTGTCATGGTTGCAGAGGACCTCCCATGAACCAGTGTCGGAGAGTGTTCCAAGAGCAACCGGTTCGGGATTGCGGTAGCGTAGCGTCACGCCTTCCGCGGCATCGTTCGAAAGGTTGAGCAATACCGCCGCAGGGTGTCCTTGCGCATCGCGGCGCGCCCAGACCGCGACCTTGTGGAAGCTGGTGACTTGCACCGGCAACTTCTCGTGCGAAATCCAGTCGGCGAGACGTTGCAGCTGCGCGACCTTCGGCATGCTTGCGAGCATATCCCACGGATAATGGCCAAGCACTGCGACACGTCCTCCAAGGTGGTTCTCGAAAACACCTGCGCAAATGCCGCATGGCTTGAGGTTGAAGTCGATCGCTTCGGCAAGCGGACGCGCTCCATCGGCGGTTGCCTCGAGGAATGCGGTCTCTTGCGGCCAGAACGATGGACGGCAATCACGGATCCTTCCGGCAAAGCGGCCGTTGATCGGATCGGGAAGATAGCGTTCGCGCAGATCGACAGTGCGCTTGCCCGCGACCTTCCAGCCTGTCATGTCTCCAAGTCCGATGCTGTTGAGATATTCGAGTGTGGGGAAGTCGATGATCGCACCCTTCGCGAGAAACTCGCGGAGTTCACTTGTGTTCCATTCGCGCAGGGAATGCGATTCGATTGTCGCGGCTAGCGCGGAATCGCGACCGAAGGCGGCAGGCGTCCCAAAGCGGCAGAGACCGTAGAAGCAGTTGATGTCGCCGCCCCAACCGCCCCAGCCTGGCCATTCGCCATCTGGCGCCATCGAGGCGAAATGCAATGGTGTGAAGGGCGTCCAGATACCTTCGCACTTCGAGGCGCCGCACGTGGCGACAACCTGCTCGAAGAAGGGGCGCATCTTCGCCGTCGCCTTAAGGAACGGAAGCGCTTCCTCGGCGGGATTGCCGGCGATGTCGAGAACATTCAACGCCGCTCCGGTACAACCTGCGCCAAGCGCGCCGCTAATCTCGGCGGTAAAGATGGTGCGGCTCTTGCCGAGACCGTGATAGGGGAAGTTCTCGTGTTCGTACTGGATGTCCGTGACGGTCTTTGGAAGGAATGAAATCTGACGGCCGACAGAAAGGAGCTTGTCGAAAAACTGCCCGGGGATGTCATCGAGGTAGAAGCCGCCGCCTGGGCGATGCTTCACATTGCGGTGGAGCGGACCGGACATGGCGTCGAACCAATCCTTGTCGAGGTAGCCGCTGTAGTTGATTTCACCTGTCATAAGGCCAAGCTCAATCGAGTCATCGACAGAATCGACGGCATCGCGGATGAGCTTGAGCGTATCCGACACGAGCGCATGGTTGCGTTTCAGCCACTTCCGGCGCAATGCCAGGCGATCAGCGAGGGGGTCGGACTTCGCGAAGGCTTCGAGAAGGGATTCGCGTGTCCATTCGCGGCCCGTCTGCGCGGAAAACTCCGCAAGGCAGCGTGGACAGAAGCAGGCGAAGGAAATGAGCGGGGAGTGCGATTCCATGCGGAGGTCGTCATCGACCCAGATAAAGTCGGGCTTCGCCGATGCGAGCGCCTTGTAGGTGTCGCGGATGTAGTTCTTCACGTCAGGATCGGCAGGGCAGTAGCAGCCAGTCGAGATTGTGCCAGACTTATCGACGAGATGCTGCCAGGGTTCGGCGAGGGCATTCGGTGCGTTCTCTTCGAGGTGGCCGATAGTCGGGAGGTGGTTGATGCCAGTGAC
The DNA here is from genome assembly GCA_045627705.1 of Kiritimatiellia bacterium. GTDB lineage: Bacteria > Verrucomicrobiota > Kiritimatiellia > RFP12 > JBMNHG01 > JBMNHG01. The sequence continues at coordinate 11,410 of JAZQOE010000163.1, forward strand.
GAGTCCGCGCGCCTTGAATTGCGGGATGACCGTCTTCAGTTTTTCGGAGAGTTCGAGAATGCGCTGCATTGGCAGTGGCGTGTGCGTCTGCGACGTAAACAGCGCGACCTCGTTGAAGAGTCCAGGGCACTCGTCAAGCGCCCTCATCAAATCGGCTAGCGCCGCTTCGTTTTCCCATATCGTGACATGTATGCGGAGAGAGAGTCTGAAATCCATGACCAAGTTTCCTTTCATTTGCAGGAAGGGTAGCATATCCACGCATTCAGTGAAAGGAAACTTGGCGAATCAACCAGCCATCGTTCATGTGCGATTGTTTGCGAGTATGAATTTTCGCTTAATCTTGAATGCGGCGTGCCAGATAGTGTATCCTCACCAAATCGCTTTTACGCTTATCCTACGAAAGGGTTCCAGCAATGATCTCCGAGTCCCGCATTCGCGCCGAGCTTGATAATGTGCTTACAGATGCCGATTTCCCCGAGTTCGGGGCGAAGCGTGTTTCCGGCAAGGTCCGCGACAGTTATCTGCTCGACGGCCGCCGCGTGCTTGTCACTACCGACCGTATTTCCGCATTCGACCGCATTCTTGGCGCCATTCCATTCAAGGGCCAGGTGTTGAACCAGCTTGCCGCGTTTTGGTTCGAGAAGACGCGCGACATCGTTCCCAACCATGTCATCTCCGTGCCTGATCCGAGCATCATGGTTGTTTCCGAATGCGGGCAGCTTCCGCTTGAATTCATCGTTCGCGGCTACATTACGGGCGTCACGAAGACTTCGGCCTGGACGAACTACCAGCTCGGCGTTCGCAACTTCTGCGGCAATCCGCTTCCCGATGGCCTGCGGAAGGATCAGAAGTTGGACCATCCGATCCTGACGCCCACCACCAAGCACGAGGTCCACGACCGCAACATCTCGCGCGACGAGGCGATTGGCGAAGGCTTGATCGACGCCGCCACCTTCGATGCCGCCCGCGACATTTGCTTCAAGCTTTTCGAGGCCGGCACCAGGCAGGCCGCCGCAAACGGCATGATCCTGGTCGATACAAAGTACGAGATCGGCACCCTGAACGGCAGGCTCGTCGTGAGCGATGAAATCCATACGCCGGATTCATCGCGCTACTGGTATGCCTCCGACTATGCAGCCCGTTTCGCCGCCGGCGAGGAGCAGCGCAAGCTCGACAAGGAGTACGTGCGCGAATGGCTCGCCGCCCGCGGTTTCCGCGGCGATGGCGAACCGCCAGCCCTTACCGACGATGTGCGCGTCGAAGCGGCCAAGCGCTACATCGAGGCGTACGAACGCATCACCGGCCTAGAGTTCAAGCCCGTCGAAGGCCCGATCCGCGAGCGCGTCCGCGCTGCACTGGCCAAGATCCTCAAGTAATCCCCGGGCTTGGTCGCCAAGCCCATGCTGTTCAAGCCAAAGGCATCTGGGATTTCGTTGGTGTCAAAAAAAACGGCGCGCCGCGTTTTGGGGTTT
>JAZQOE010000164.1:0-26412 GCA_045627705.1 Kiritimatiellia bacterium
GGCGTCGATGCCGCGCTCGCGACCGCCCGCACCGCCTGCGACATCCTCGACGATTATCCAGAAACACACATTACACGCGGCGAAGCATGGTTCTACGAGACCGTCGAAAAACACGATCCCGCGACCTTCCAGCGCATGCTCGCACATGTCGCCAACGGCCGCCTCCACCCCGTTGGCGGCTGGTATGTCCAGCCCGATTGCAATCTCGCTTCACCCGAAACATACCGCCTCCACGCCGATTACTCCCTCAAATATTTCCGCGCTAGAATCGGCGCCGATATCCGCACGGGCTACAATGTTGATAGTTTCGGTCACTGCGCATATCTCCCGCAGTTCTATTCCGACGCAGGAATCAAGAACTACATCATGATGCGTCCGCAACCGCACGAGAAGGAACTGCCAGGCGAAGTCTTCCGCTGGCGTTCGCCCTCAGGCGCCGAGGTCCTTACCGCTCGCATTCCAGACGCATACTGCAGCAGTCCAGACTCCATCGCCGACCGAATGCGGCGCGCCGCCGAACTCGCGCATGGCGCACCCTGCGGACACGCCTTGTTTTTCTGCGGTGTCGGCGATCATGGCGGCGGTCCCGCACGCGCCGAGATCGACTTCATCATCGCGCATCGCCACGACTTCCCCGGTGTCGAGTTCCGCTTTAGCCACCCAGATGCGTTCTTCGACGTCATCCGCTCGAACTCCAAAGTGTTCGATTCCCTCCCGATCGTCGAAGGCGAACTCCAGCACCATGCGATCGGTTGCTACACCGCGTTTTCGCCGATCAAGCGCGCAATCCGCTCGACCGAAGCGCTTTTCCACCGTTCGGCGCACCGCCTTTCCGCGCGAGACCGCGACGCTTCCACACGCGGCCTTCTCTTCGCGACCTTCCATGACCTTCATGCGGGAACCTGCATCGAGTCCGCCTATCCCGCGATTCTCGACCGCCTCGGTGCAGTGCGCACCCGAATCGAAGATGCGGAAATCTCCGCAGTGCGTCGCAGGAACGCCATGCTACAACCGGCGACGCGACAGCGCATCATCATCGACAACTTTTCCACGAAGCCCTACGCCGGCCTTGCTGAGTTCGAGCCATGGGTAACGGAATGGGCGCCCGAATGGCGCGAAACACTGCGTATCGCGGACAGGCAGGGACGCACCGTCCCGCACCAGTCGATCCCCGTCGAATGCCTTGCTGGACGCGAACCACGGCTGCTATTCCCTGTCCGCATCCCGGCTCGCGGACGCCGCATCTTCACGCTTGAATTCGATGAAGCAAATGACGGCGCAAAATGCGAAAAAACGGCGCGCCGTTTTCGCAGGCGTGTCGATTTGGCGGACGGACGATTGCCTCGCCCGCTTTCGGGCTTCTCGATCGACGCGCTCAAGGATTCCACCGACACATGGAGCCACGGCCCGCGCGGATACGATTTCCCCGTGGATCGCTCGCTGCGGCCGACGGGCAAGTCGGAACTTGTTTTCGAAGGCGCTCTTGCGACCGAGACATTTTGCGACTTCGCCGATGATCGCGGCTGCACTGCGCAGATCGCATGCCGTACGGAAGCTGGATTGCCCGGCATCCGCATGCGCGTGAAGCTATTCTGGACACAGCCGCGTGAAATCGTGAAATTGGTTTTCAAGACAGACTTCACCGTTGTGCGCCGCATCGATTCCGTATCGGGTGGCGACCTGGAACGCGCGCTCGACGGCGAGGAGTTTCCAATCTACCAATGCGTACGATTGCTCGGAGAGGGCATGGAAGAGTTCGCCGTTGTGTGCGACAACATATTCGCATGCGATGTCCAGAAAGACGGGACGCTGCGCCTAACGCTCCTCCGCACTCCGTACTTCGCGCATCACGATCCCGCGCCAGTGCCGGCGCAGACCGCCGCGCCGGTGACGGACCTTGGCATCCACACATTCGAGATCGCGCTTCTCCATAATCCGTCGCCAGCGATCCTCGCCCGCGAGAAGACTCGTCTCTGCTCGCCCTTGCGCTTTTCGGAAACGACGCCGAAGTTCGTTGGGTGATCCATTCCATCGCCACCCAGGCACAAACACACGGCATACGAAATGATCTACGACTCCAGCACGATTGCCGCCATTGCGACGGCGCCAGGCGCGGCGGGCGTTTCCATAGTGCGAATCTCGGGAACATGCGCCAGGGATGTCGCCGCGAAGATCGTGCGGCGCGACCTCGCATCTGTTCAGCACGGGGCATTCTTCCATGCCAGGTTCCATGATCCGCGCAATGGAGACGTGATAGACGACGGCATGGTGCTTGTTTTCCACTCCCCGCGAAGCTACACGGGCGAAGACGTGGTGGAACTTCAAGGGCACGGCGGACGCACTCCATCACAGCGACTGTTGGATGCCGCGCTCGCCGCCGGGGCCCGCCATGCTGGTCCTGGCGAATTCACGCGGCGTGCCTTCCTCAACGGCAAGATCGACCTCACGCAGGCGGAAGCAGTCGCCGATTTGATTTCGTCGCGAACCGAACGCGCCGCACGTGCCGCGCACTCGCAACTCGATGGTGCGCTTGGACGGCGTCTCGACGCCATCTACGACACCGCCGCCAACATCTGCGCGGATCTCGAAGCATGGCTCGATGTCGAAGAGGGGGAAATCGATGCGCCATCGATTGCGTCCGTCCTCGAACGCATCGCAGCACTCGAAGCGGAAATTGCGCGCGAAATCGCATCTGGCCATGATGGGCGCATCTTGCGCGAGGGTGCGCTTGTCGTGATAAGCGGTGTTCCGAATGTCGGCAAATCCAGCCTCCTCAACGCGCTTCTTGGAACATCGCGGGCGATAGTGAGCAACGAGCCGGGCACGACGCGCGACATCGTGGAGGAAGGCATTTCGATCGAGGGCATTCCACTTCGCCTGGCCGACACCGCAGGACTTCGCGCCGCACCAGGCGCCATCGAACGCGAGGGAGTCGCGAGGGCGCGTGAGATAATGTCGCGCGCCGATCTGCACATCCATCTCCTCGACGCGAGCGGTGCGCCGCTGGAGGAACAGTTCGCGAATCTTCCATCCAATCTTCCGCGCGAGGCTACAATCATCGCGATTAACAAGTGCGACCTCGCAAAGGCGATGCCGACGGCGGGGGCGCCGTCGCAACGCACCGACCCCGCTATAGCGATACCGACAGCGGGGGCGCAGTCGCAACGCACCGACCCCGCTATAGCGGAGCCGACGGTGGGGGCGCCGTCGCAACGCATGGAAATCGAAAAAAACGGCGCGCCGTTTTTTGATGGATCTGCGGATGATGGCAGTTGGACGATCTGCAATGTCTCGGCGGTGACTGGCGAAGGACTTGATGGGCTTCGCCAGTTGATTGTGGGAAAACTCGGATTGCCACAACGTGGTGGCGATGCCGATGTCGCCGTAGCGGAGCGCCACCGAGCGGAGTTGGAAGAAGCTCGCATCCATGCCGGAAACGCGCGTGAAACTCTCGGTGCCGGACCAGAAGGATGCGTCCTCGCCGCAAACGAACTCCGCGCGACTGCGGAAGCGCTCGGACGCATTACGGGCAAAACCTTCTCCGATGAACTACTCGACCGCGTCTTCAATCGTTTCTGCGTCGGGAAATAACCAGTGCCGGTCCATAAATCCATGGCAGATACCAAATAGCCTTGTCTGTAAGGCGATTTGGCCATGAGATTTATTGCTTTGTTCCAATGCCGTGATGTAAAATTAAAATCATGAAAACAAAGTCATTACTCGCCGCGGCCTGTGCGCTTGCGGCGATTCCTGTCATTGCAACCGAAACCCAGAATACCGGTTTCCGCGTATTGCCCGCGCCTGGCGCCGTCGAGATCGATGGCAAAACCAGCGACTGGGATCTGCGTGCCGGCATCTTCGCATGCGGCGAACTCGAACATCTACGCGACCAGTTCGCAGTGTGGATGCACGCGATGTACGACAATGACAACCTGTATGTCCTCGCGCGCTGGATCGACCCCACTCCGATGAACAACCCGGAGAAGTTCGGCGGCCACGGTTTCAATGCGGACTGCCTACAGTTCCGTATCGTGATGCATCCGGAAGAGGCCGACGAAACCGCGACATGGTGGACCACTTGGCTCGATGCCCAGGGTGCTTCGATCGTGGATCGCTCCAGCCCTGGTCCGCAGAATGGATTCCCGAACAACGTGATGGATCAGCTTCCACGTGCGACGGAACAGGGCGTGAAACAGGCGTTTCTCAAGGATGCCGATGGCAAGGGCTACGCCCAGGAACTCTCCATTCCGTGGAAGCTTCTCAGCGTCTCCGGCCGTCGCCCAGAAACAGGCGCGACATTCCGTTTCACCGTCGAACCAAACTTCACTGCGGGTAGCTTCGGCCGTATCACGATCAAGGATATCTTCGATGAGCGCGTGCCTAATCCCGACCGCGTATTCACCTTCACCGCCTGGCGCCATTGGGGCTGGGCGACGCTCGTTCCCGCCGGTACCGACATCGAACCGCAGGCCGTGAAGACTGCCGATGGCCGCTCTTTCGCGACGCATCTCGAAAACGGTGCTCCTGTCGTCGATTGGACTGGATTGATCCGCCGCTTCGAGTGGCCCGGTTTCAAGGATCTCGCTTTTGAGATGCCCTTCGACGGCTATGTCTCGCTCGACCTCTTCGACTCAAAGGGCCACACTGTCCGTCACCTCCTCAATTGGGATCTCCGAGAAAAAGGCACACACACCACGCATTGGGACGGCCTCGACGATGCGACCTACCGCACTCCCGGCAATCCGCTTCCCGCCGGCGACTATACTTGGAAGGCGATTGCCCATCCTGGAGTCCGTCTCACCTTCCGCGGCTATGCGAGTTACGGCGGCGCCGCTCCGTGGGCGGGCAAGCCAAACGATACCTGGCTCGGCGACCACGGCGTACCTTCCGCAGCCGTTACCGACGGTACCCGCATGATCCTCGCCTGCAATGGCGCCGAGGGCGGCCGCCACCTTCTCGCCTGCGATTTCGATGGCAATGTCGAATGGTCTCTCCAGAATACCACCGGCCTCGCCGATCCCGAATACATCGCCACTGCGGATGGCTTTGTCTATGTACTCATGACAAGCTGGAATGCGAGCATTCCTTTTGCAATCGCGAAGGTCGATGCCGCGACCGGCGCGTATGTCGCATGGGAAGGCCACTCGCACGTCCTTACTCTTGCTGACGCCGCGACCGATGGAGTCAAGCTCGGCAAGCGTCCGTGCGGTATCGCCGCCTGCGATGGCGCCGTTTACGTCTCGTTCTGCGAGGACGACTTTGCCGGCGTCGCGAAACTAGATGCCGCCACTGGCGCCGCAAAGGCGTCGTGGGAGATCCCCGCGGCCGGCGAGCTTTTCGCCGTTTCCGCCGAGTGCGTACTCGTTGCCGATGACAATGGCATCCTTGCCCTCGATCCGCGCAGCGGCGCGACAAGGCGCATTGTCGCTGGCGTGAAGAACATCGCTGGCGTGACCGCTTCCGCCGATGGCAAGACAATCTATGCCTCGCTCGGCGATCCCGACATGCAGGTCGCCGCGTATGATGCCGCGAATGGCAATGAAATCCGTCGCTACGGCGTCGCCGGCGGCCACCCGCGCATTGGCAAGTGGAACCAGAATGGCATGATCGATCCGTTTGGCATCGCCGTTGACAAGACAGGCCAGCTTTGGGTCATGGAACACTATCCGCTTCCAAAGCGCGTGAGCGTCTGGAATCTCGAGACTGGCGCGTTCGTCCGCGATTTCTTCGGCCCGTGCCACTATGGCGCATCCGGCGCTGCGATCAATCCGCGCGACCCGAATCTCATGGTTGGCGAGGCCTGCGAATGGCGCCTCGATCCCGCGACTGGAAAGTCTGAGTGCCTCGGTGCCTTTGATCGCGATTACCACGGATTCTCGGCCTTCCGTGAAACGCCCGATGGACGCCAGTTGCTGTTCGTCAGCAAGTGCGACTATGGCTCGGGCGCAGTGGTTGTCTTCGAGCGTCTCGGCGATGCCGACTACAAGTTCCTCGGCGAAGTCCGCAACAACCGCACTGCGGACGATGGCGGACGCGCCGCGCGCTTCACCGATATCTGGATCGATGCCAACGGCGATGGTCAAAAACAGGCGGATGAATGCGAATCATATCCGCATCCGATGAACTTCACCGGCTCCAACAGCTGGTCGCTCAACCTCGGCCCCGACATGGCGCTCTACGGGTTCTCCCGCGAGGAAGGCCTCCTCTACCGTCTCTCATCCGACGGCTTCGCCGCAAACGGCGCGCCGCATTACACCTTCAAGACAATGGAAGCGCTGCCCCGCCAGATGTCCGCCGGTTATCAGGACAACTACAGCTGCGCCCTCCCAGACTGTGAAAACAAGGTCATCCTGATCTGCCTCAACCACGGATCCGACCATCCCGCCGGATTCCTCTGGCACGGCTTCGACCTCGCCACCGGCGAAGAGCTTTGGACCTATCCCTGCCCGTACTTCCAGGTCCACGGTTCGCACAATGCGCCCGCCCCCGATCCAGGCCTCTTCCGCGGCGCGTATGGCCCGGTCGGCGCGCTCTCCACTGAGGCGACAGGCCCGTTCTGGACAATCAATGGCAACCTTGGCGAGTGGTATGTCCTCTCGTCCAGCGGCTATTTCCTCACGCAGCTTTTCAGCGGCAATGTCTTCGAGTGGCAGTGGCCCGACACCCCGGCGCCTGGCGCCGACATGCAGCGTCTGCCATGCGGCGGCGGCGGCGAGGACTTCGGCGGTTCCGCCACGCTCGGGCAGGATGGCAAGTGCTACGTCCAGTCTGGAAAGATCGGCATCTGGAATCTCGAGCTTGAGAATCTCGACAAGACCGTGGTCGTCGGCGAAGGCGCAATCACGCTCGGCGCCGATGACCCCGCCAAGGCGCTCGAATGCCGCGAAAACGCGCTCCAGGCCGCCGCAGGCGTAAAGCGCATGACCATCCGCTCCGGGCAGGTCGCCCTTACCGGCAACTTCGGCGGCGACTTCTCAGGCCGCGATATCACAGAGTTCAAGAAGATGGAGGACGCCCGCGTGCGCTTCGCCGCATCATACGACGACCAGTTCCTCTACCTCGGCTATGAAGTCTTCGACGCCACGCCCTGGGCAAACGGCGCTGTCGATTTCGCGCAGCTCTACGCTTTCGGCGACACGGTCGATTTCCAGATTGGCGCCGATCCAGATGCCGATCCAGAACGCGGCGGCCCCGCGAAGGGTGACCTCCGTCTTTCGATCGGCAATCTGCAAGGTGAGCCAACGGCGGTGATTTACAAGTTCGTGTGTGACGAAAAGAAGCCGCGCACCTTCTCCTCCGGCGTTGTCCAAGGCTACACCGCAGACTTCGTCGATATCATACGCGACGCCACGATCGAGGCTGTCCCGCAAGGCGACCGCTACACCGTCGAAGCCGCCATTCCGCTCGCCGCGCTTGGCATCAAGCCTTCGCCTGGCGTGACGCTCCGCGGCGATGTCGGCGCGACTCACGGAACGCCCTCCGGCGATGATACGCGTCTGCGCACCCACTGGTCCAACCAGCAGACAGGGCTCACCGACGACGTGGTCTTCGAACTCCAGATCACCCCTAAGAACTGGGGCGCGATCACCTTCGAATAAGGCGAGCGTCTGTAATTTGGCTCTACGCCTTTTCACTGGTTTCAATTGGCAAGCGCAAGGTCATGCAAACTTCCAGCCACCATCGCCGCAATCGCGGCGATGGTGGTCTTTGTCAGGATGGTCTGGGCGACATCGCTGATCGCCAGGCATGCGTTTGAACCCGCGCTTCGCGTTCTCTGCTTTCCCGTAATTCTTCCAGGATGTCTCCTAGGTTGGGGCATACTGGCATATTCATCGTTGTCACGCCGCCGGGATGGCAATCCATTTTTCCCAGTTGCGATGGCGATGACGGTCGGCCTTGGCATTTCCCAGTTCATGCTCTGGCTTTTCTACGCCGTCTCTCTCTTCAATCGAATTACGGCCTGGACATGGGCGGCGTTATCAATTGCCGCCGGCATTATTGGGCTAGTGCGAATTGCACGGCGAAAACTATCCATTCCTTCGGTCTCATGGTGCGAAGCGCTTTGCCTTTGCGGTGTGCTGGCATTTTCAGAAGGCATGTTCGAATGCCTTGTCGGCACGCCGCCATTGGCATGGGATGCCGCAGTGTCGTGGGACAAATGGGCGGAAACAATCGCAGGTAGAACCGGGATAGGACATTCAATCTATGGCGGTTATCCGCTTGGCATCCCACTGCTTCTCTCGCTTCCGTACAAGTTGCTCGTGCCCGCAAATGAAGCGGCAGCGCTTGCGATCGAGCATCTGCTTGTTCTTGGTTTTCTCCAGTTTTTCCCATTGCTCCTGGGTGTCGCGACGCTATCGGCCGCGCGTTCGCTTCGACTGAATCCATTCTGGCCAATCGTGTTGCTTCTCGGCAACAACTGCCTTCTCATCTGCGGCATCAAGTATTCGGGGTATGTTGACTTCCCGCTCGCCGCAATCGTTGCCGGCGCGACAGCGTTGATTCTTGAATTTCGTCGAGTGCATGCCGATATCGGCAATGCGGCGGATCACGGTGATTTCAGCACCGTGCGCACGGCTGCACTGTTTTCCGCAGCATTCGCAATCGCATTTACAAAAGGCAATGGGTGCTATCTGCTTATCTTGTTTGCGCTATCAGCTGTGGCTTTCGAACGGCGCAGGCTTGTGCGCGAAGAAATATTCGGTGTATCCGCGGCGATTGGCGCCGCACTCGTCTTCTATCTCCACCAATGGATATTCGGCGTTTGGGTTGGTGGCGCGGAAACAAGCCCCTTCTTGCATGCACTGCCGGTAATGCCATCTCATGCCGATATCGTTCGGCGAGACTTCAACCATTTCAAAAACATTGTGGTATCCCTTGGTTCCTTCCATGGAGCGACCAATCCAATAATGTCTGTCGCTGTTACCGCCGCGATTTCGCTGCTTCTCGTGGCGGCCCTATTCCGACGTGGCACAAGGACTGCCGCAGCAGTTTCGATTGTGGGCATGGCGCTGTGGTCGATTGCCGGTTCGTACGACGGCCGCAACATGATTCCAATCCTTCCCATTACCGCATTGCTTGTGGCCTTGATGGCGACAAGTATCATCGCGCGATTGCAGGCTGCATCCAAGATGCCCAGCCATGCAATTGTCGTCATCGCCATGCTTTTGGCGAGTGCACTATTGCCACCGCTTCGCTCTTCTCGGTTTGCCGATATCGCATCGCGCACGTTCAAGCCTTTCGACGACCTGCGAGGCCACGCATTGCCGACATGGGTCACTGTCTCGCCGTTGGAACGCCAGGCACGTTTGCTGAAGATCCCGTCTGACGCCGTGCCATTCTTCACTGATTCAGGCTTCGCAGGGCGAACGGCGCACATACTCTCCGCGTCGGTTGCCTACCGCGCCTTGCCTGACAAGGGCATATACCCATTGCAACTCAATGCCCACAATGAAGCCCGTCCGCACGACCTTGCTTTTTCATCGAGGATTTACAATGATCTGCCGCGCGCATACGAACAAATCGCGCAGATGAAATCCAAGGCGCTCGGCGAAACACTATATCTCCGCGAGCCAAAATTCACAGAAGTCATTGCCGAGATTGCATTGTCCAACACCGATGCAACCGATGATGTCTCGACATGGAAAATCATCCTCGACAATCCTCTGGACAGCGGGGTGGTTTCAGTACGTATCGACGGCAACGATATCGATGGCGCAAGGCTTTCGCAGGTACATCCCGTAACGCCATTGGCGGATATCCTTGAATCGGTTGCCGTCGGCAACAGTGTCCGCGTTCCATTCTGGCGTGGAGACAATGCCGGCGAAAAGAGGATCGTCCTTGAACTTTCGATTCCCCAAGGCGCCGTAATCGATGGCGTGGAGATGTGCGAATGAAGGCAATCTGGACATGCACGATCATTCCATCGCTGTTGCTTGCAGCCCTGCTTGCGACGGGATTGGATACTGTCTGGGATGGCCAAATGGGGCAATGGGCGGCAGGAGCCAGAATATTAACATCCCATCCAGCGCTTGATTTCGCACTGCTCGTTCTCTGCGCCAGCACCCTTTGCGTTGTGCTTGGGAAGCGACTAGTCAAAGCGCTTCCATTCATTCTCGCGGCAATCCTGCTCGCTGCCCAGGCATGGTGTGTGGCCGCGGCATGGGATGTTTGCTTTGACGCCTCCGCCGCCTTCCCTTGCGGACGGCTTCCGCAAGGCATCGATCACCCCGCATTCCTCTTCCGTCTGCGAGAATTCTTCAGTCTTTTCCCGCGCGCACTGGGCGGATACAATCCATACTGGAATGCCGGCACGGAACACTTCATTGGCGTAACAAGCGGTTCGCACAATTTCGGATTGCTCATCTCTCCGCTTGCGATGTTCTTCCCGTTGGAATCAGTCTATTCGCCAGCATTGCTCTTCTGGATGTCGATTGGGTTCCCATGGTTGACCGTGTGCGCCTTCCGTAGGGCTGGGATGCGCTGGTGCGGCGCGCTCGCGGGCGGACTCGCCATGATCGCCTTCACGCGCGCCGAATTTCTTTTCTTCTGGCAATCAGGCAATATCGGCGGCATGGTGACGGCTGGTCTGTCACCAATCCTGGTCGCGATCGGGTATCGCGTCGCGATACAACGGCGCGGGACTTGGCCCGATGTCGCGGCACTCGCGATTTGCGCCTGGCTCGTATGCATCTGGACTCCGGGAGTGTTCACTTGCGCGGGATTGTCCATCGGTTGGTTGTTGTCGAAGAGACGATGGTCCCGCCGCTCAAATCTGCAACTTGTCATCGCCGGTTCAATCGCGCTTGTACTTTTGGCGCCATGGTTTTGGGTCACGCTTTTCCCATCACGCGGGATAGTCTCGTATGTTTCAACGACCCATCGCGAACCGTTGCGCATTATGGCGCATGCCGGGTTCGGACAGACGTGGCGGCGTTTCCAGGAGTGGCATCCATTGCTACTGGCGTTCGGGACATGGGGATGCATCGCGGGGTGTCCCCGCAACATCCGCAAATGGTGCCTGCCAGTCTTCGCATTGCTTACAAGCATAGTCCTTTCCATTGGACTTAAGCGTCAGAGCCAGATGGACAGGGTAGCCATTCAACTTGCGACAGTGCTTGCATTCCCTGCCGCAATTCTCGCCGGACGCATTTTCGCGCACCCGTGCGTGTCGATGCAAAATGGCACTCGCGGCAAGTCTGCGACTGTGTTTGGGGCGATAGCCGCGAGAGGTATTGCGCTATCATCGTTGTTTGCAGGGGCATTCGTTGCCCATGCGCATTTTGCAAATAGCGCGGGCTTCAAATTATGGCCAGCAAACGATGCGATTATCGGGTATGCCGGTTTCATAAGAAATATCGTTCCCACTGGAGCGCGATTTGGATTCACCGGCATTACCGATTGCAAGTTTGAATGGGGCAAGCCAACGTATCTGCCGATTTTGTCGAAACGCGAAATGATGTCAGATGACTACTATGGTTATCCGAAGGGGCTGACGGAACGCAACTATCCTCCACGGGCTTATCGCGATTCGCTGGACAAATACCTCTTCTTCTCCGACGCATACGCGATAACGCATTGGGCTGTCACGGACAGCAAGACGAAATCCTTTTTTGATTCCCATCCCGAACATTTCAAGGAAATAGACTATCGCATGCTGCAAAGCACGCATGTTTACACATACGAAATACTGCGGGACGCTCCTCCAAAACGCTGCTATCACGGCGATGCCGAAGTTGAAGCGCGCGAAAATGCGCTGATGGTCTTCCCCGCCGAACCGACAACGGAAGAGATCGTCCTTCGCTACAACTGGCGCCCCGGCTTGAAATGCCATACGCCGGGAGCAGAAATATCGCCATTCCCAGTCGATGGGAATCTCGTATTTGTCTCCGTCAAGCCCAACGGCAACAAGCGGGTGGAGATTGGATATCGCCCGTCATGGCATCCTCTCCAACCCAATTTCGACGGATTCTTCCACCATTGACACTACTTTCAGCCAACGCGAACGGGGACACACCCCGATTTCCCCAAATGCCGTAGTCCGACCGCCTTTTCGTCGAACCTTGATTCTTGGGGACAGACCCCATCTTTCAAAAAGATTTGCGTCTTAGGAAGTCGTCCCACGTGTCCCGGTCGCCCCGCCCGCATTTGGCACGTAAATTGCAAGGGCAGTCCCGTCCATGACAGGCCAGCGCGGGACAGCATCGGTGCCGTTCTGCGAACGAAGAGGCCAACCCGATTCCAGTTGTGGACAAGAAGCCATTTCCATCATCCATGCAAAACGCATGCCTATCCATCATCGCCATTGTGGCGTTCGCGCTCGCGTCACTCGCGCGCGGCGCGGCGCCCGAACCGCCGTGGAAGTTCGACGATTGCCCGCGGCGCGCCGTTTTCGCGCTTCCGCCCGGTCAAACCCACGTCATGGCGCGCCTTCCCGCGGCATTGCCGACCGGCGCGGTCGTGAGCGGCGTGCGCGCCGCGACAGCCAATGGCGACCGCCAGGTGCGCATCATCGCTTCGACTCAAGACTCGATCGACGTGCTCGTCGATTGCACGGGTCTCGCCCCTCGCACGCCGATCGCGCTGTACATGGTTCCCGGCGCGAATATTCCTCCCGCCGATTCCCCGTTCGTCGATCCGTTCCCTGTGCGCGTCGAAGTGCGCCGCGCAGGCGGGCATGACGTGCCGGCGTCATACGACAGCTTGCGCTTTGTCGCCGACCGCCAGCTTGCGCCGCCGTTCCTGATGACGCTTCCCGCCTTCGCGCCCGTCGAAAGCGCGCCGCCGAATGCATGGTATCAGGGCGGCTGGGAGCGCCCGACATACGTCGCTTCGCTCTCAAGCTGGCTGATCATCGCCGAACCGGGCGACTACACCTTCGCGCTCGGCGATTTCGCGGCTAGCTTCCTCGCGATCGACGGCAGGCAGTGCGTAGCCCACCCCACAGACTGGACCGGGACAAGGCAATGGGCGCAAGGCGAAGCAATCCATCTCTCGGCCGGACTCCACCGCATCGAGATTCTCACCGTCTGCGAAAAGGCAATCCGCGTCAAGGCGGGCTGGATCCCCCCTGGCTCCGAAGAGGTCGAACCCATTCCCTCCGCGCGCCTCGCATGCAGCGGCAACGCTGTTCAGCCACGCTTCGAGTCGAAAGATGGAACACTCCACGCGGCGTTTATCGGACGTCCAGGCCCCGCGTATGTCTTCCGCGGCGTGGATAACGTGTTCACGCCCGTGCGTCTCGAAAGTACGACCGCGAATTGGACCGACGAAGAAATCGCATCCTACGAATGGTCGAGCGATGGACGCGCACTTGGTGTCGGGCAGTCGATTCTCGCAATCTCTTCCGCAAAAAACGAAATGCCCGTCAAACTGCGTGTGAAGCTCGCTTCCGGCGCAGAATCGACAGTCGATGGAAGCGTTCGGTTGCCACGCGGCGCGGCTCGCGAATTCCTTGTTTCGGGCCGTCTTTTCGGCGTGCCCGCGGTCTGCTACGACGACGATCCAATCCGTCCCGAACTGCATGTCCGCAGCACCGCGACACCCGGCGTTGACCTTGTGGCCTCGATAACCGCAATCGCCCATGACGGCACAAGGCGCGAAGCGAAGGCCTCCGTGCAGCTCGTCCGCACATGGGGCCGCATCGAGCTGCCGCAGTGCTTCGCGCACGATGTAGCATCGATCGAATGGAACATCTCCCACGCCGGTACAATCCTCGCATCGGGGTGCGCCGTTTTCCACCATGCGCCGTTCACCGAAACGCCGGCCTCGCTCGATGGCGACCGCCTGATCGATTCAGATGGAGCGACATGCGTGCTCGTCGCCCCTCGCGCTTCGCGTGGCGACGCGGATTCCCTCGGCCGCGATTTCGACTCGGCCACATTCCTCGACGGATTCTTCGAGGACGATTCCCTGCCAGGCCCGACCCCGTATGCCTCCCGCATCCGTTTCGACGACCTTCCATCGGTTGCCGACGAGATGCGCTTCAACCGCCTCGCCGCGATTGCCGATTCCGCGACCTTCGGCAATGGAGGCATCGTAATCGTCGCCCCGGACCTCTCCGGACTTGCCGGGAATGAAACACCCGGAGATTTCGAACGGCGCCTCGCCGCGCTCACCTCGCTTTTGAAAGATGTCCACAAATGCGGGGTCGTGCTCGTGACGCCGCCGGCCGGGACAGTCCGCATGCCCGCAATCGCGGGCGGTGCAGACCCCGACCGCCTCGTGGCGCGAATCATCACGGGTGTCGCCGACGCCACGGGCGCCACGGTGGCCGATGCCTACACCATTTCCCGCACAAAAAACCTCTCGCCCGTCGAGGCCGTCCTCCTTGCCATCAACCGCATCTGCGGCAACCCATAAGCGCTTGGGTCTTGGGGGCGAACGCCACCAGCGACACTTGTTATCTGTTATCTGTTATCTGTTATCTTCGTAATCCTATTATCTAGTTCAACAATGAACGAACCCTTCGATCCCCTGGAACTCGCGAACAAGCGCCCCGACTGGAGCGCGAAGCAGCCCGTCACGCCCGCGCAATGGGTCGTGGCCGGCGCGATCGTCGCACTTGTCGTCGCGGGCTTCTGCGTGAACGCGCTCGCGACCGGCCGCATTCTCGTCGGCATCGCGACGGTCTTCTACGTCGCGGCCACGCTGTACAAGCTCATACTCGTCCGCGCTTCCGCGAATGCAAAGGCCTCATTCCGCTTCACGAAGGAACAGATCGACGCGCTTCCACCGCGCGACTGGCCCATTTATTCCATCCTGATCCCGATGTACAAGGAGCCCGAGACCTTCAAGCAGATGGTCGCCGCGCTTGACGAGATGGACTACCCCGCAGACCGCAAGGACGTGCAGTTCCTGCTGGAGGAGGACGACGACATCACGATCGCCGCCGCGCGTTCGATGGCGCTTCCGCAGGGCTTCCGCGTGACGGTCGTGCCACCGTCCTTCCCACGCACCAAGCCGAAGGCCTGCAACTACGGCCTCCACCTCGCGCTCGGCAAGTATCTCGTGATCTACGACGCCGAGGACCGTCCCGAACCGCTCCAGCTAAAGCAGGCGGTGCTCGCCTTCGAGGCATCGCCCGAAAACGCCGCGTGCGTGCAGTCTCGCCTGAACTTCTACAACCCGCGCTTCAACCTCCTCACGCGCTGGTTCACCGCCGACTACTCCGCATGGTTCGACCTCTGCCTTCCCGGCCTCGCCGCGATGGATGCCGTGGTCCCGCTCGGCGGCACGTCGAACCACTTCAAGACGCAGATCCTGCGCGACCTGATGGGCTGGGACGCCTACAACGTGACAGAGGACTGCGACCTCGGCGTGCGTCTCTGCCGCGCCGGCTATTGCACCCGCATGCTCGACACGACGACATGGGAAGAGGCCTGCTCGCGCGTCCCATTCTGGATCCGCCAGCGCACCCGTTGGCAGAAGGGCTACATCCAGACTTGGTTCGTCCACATGCGCCACCCGCTACAGTTGCTCCGCGAACTTGGATTCGTTAACTTCCTGCACTTCCACCTGCTGATTGGCGGTTCGACGCTTTCATCGCTCCTGAACCCGATCTTCTGGATCATGGCGCTGCTCTGGTTCTTCGTGCGTCCAGACGGCGTTGGGCTGCTCTTCCCCGGAATCATCTTCGCCATCGGCGCCCTGAATCTCTTCATCGGAAACTTCTTCTTCATCTACACGAACCTCCTCGGCTGCTACCGCCGCAAGTTCGACTCGCTCGCATGGGCCGTCCTCCTCACCCCGATCTACTGGGTGATGATGAGCATCAGCGGATGGCGCGCCTTCCTGCAATTCTTCACAAACCCCTTCGTATGGGAGAAGACCCAGCATGGGCTATCTTCGTCGAAAAACTCTTGAGTGGCTGCCAGCGATAGCCGTCGCGATCGCATCGGCCGCATGTAGCATCGGCGCGGGCCGCTTCGGCACTGCAATCTGGAAGTTCGAGGGTCTCTGCCGCGAACTAGTGGCCGGCACGACCGAGGGGCGCCAGGCGCTCGTCGGCTCCGGCTGGTATCCGCCACTGCCGCTTCTCGCCGGTACGCCAGCAGCCGCATGCGCTCCGACATCCGCGCTTCCGTGGGCCGCGATCTTCACAACCGCGCTCGCCGTCGCGATTTCCCTCTACACCCTGA
This sequence comes from Kiritimatiellia bacterium, assembly GCA_045627705.1. Classification (GTDB taxonomy): domain Bacteria; phylum Verrucomicrobiota; class Kiritimatiellia; order RFP12; family JBMNHG01; genus JBMNHG01. The sequence goes on from JAZQOE010000164.1 coordinate 16,140, forward strand.
ACCGCACGCTCGGCCGTTGCATTTCAGGACAAAACCGGAGCGCGCGCATCGCGCGCGTCGCGGCATGGCTTGCCTGCGCCGCAACCTTCGCCATCGCACAGGAACCGCTTTCGACGGCCATCACCGCCACGGGCATCGTCGCGGTTTGCAAACTCGCCGACTGGTGGGAAAGCGGCGGACTGGCGGATCTCGTGAAACTCGCGTTCGCGATCGCGGCGCTTGCGCTATGCGGATTCGCGACAGCGGGAATCGTCCTCGCGCTCTTCATCCTCATGCCGCTCCCTGTGTTCTGGAAGCCGTCGCTGAAAGGACGCTTCCACGGTGTCTTCGTGCTCGGCGCCCTTCCCGGCATCTACGCGATCCTCGTCTGGTGCCTGATGTGCTGGCTCATTCTTGGCGATGGCCTCTATCCGCTTCGCGGCTTCTCCAGCAACATATCATGGGCGCCGCATGCCATGCCCGCAATGGTTTTGCTGTGTTTTGCCCTCCTGCCAATCGCCGCGATCATCCTTCGCAGGCGCGACTCGATGCAATGCGCGGTCTCCGCGGCAACGCTGTTGTCGTTCGCCTGGATTTTGATCGGCGGTTTCTCAGGCATCGGCTGGTCCCAGACTTCATGCATTGGTATCCTACTTGCCTGCACATTGCTCATACTCGCCCGCGCCGCGGGGCAGTCTCCCCGCGACCACGGCGCAATCGGCCCGCGCGTCTCGCGCCTTGGCGGCATAATTCAATGCGCCTTCGCAGTGCTATGCCTTCTCGTCGTGGGCGCCGTCGCGAAAGAATGCGCCCGTGCATACTCGAATGCGCCCGAACACGGTCGGATGCAAACGGAAAACACTTCGGAGGAACTCCTCGAGGAAATCCGCGCGGATGTCGCGGCACGCACGCCGTACGGACGCATCTTCGTCTGCGGATACAGCGGGCAGGCGCTTCTGCGCGGTGCGCGTCCCGAACCCTTCACGCCCTGCCTGGACCCCTACATCGGCGAACTGCGCCGCGATTATCCACGTCAGCAGATATTCCTCCTGATGCCCGTGCCTGTTGGCGCGACAAGATGGGAATCACTGTACTGGCGGTATCCTGAAATCTACTACGACGGCACGCAGCGCCTCCTCTTCGCCCGCGATTTCGGCACGCCCCGGAAGGTCTTCTGGGGAAGTTCCGACGATACCCGATGGCGTCTTTACGAACTGGTTTCCGCCCCTTCGGAGGACCAGCTCCAGGAATGGCGCGAGAATTGACAAAGGCAGTCAGAACCCACAGGTCTTCCAATGGCAGACATTCCTCCAGTCCAGCATCCGAACCAGACAATGGAGCCGGCAGTTGAAAATCCGGTCCCGGCGGAACCGCAGGCTGAAACCACAGCGGCCGCAATGCAGCCCGATGAAATCCGCTTTTACGGCGAAGACGTCGTGCTGGACATGGTCCAGAAGCTGATTGACCGCAAGATGCTCACCGACGACCAGCTCGGCGAGCTGCAGAACCGCGCCACGCTCACCGGCCAGACCATCGACCAGCTTTTGCTCGATGAATCGATAGTTGACGAGGAAACCCTCCTCCAAGTCTGCTCCGAGGTTTCAGGCGTACCGTTCAAGAAAATCGGCGAGCTCAAGATCGACCGCGAAATCGTGGACCAGGTCGGAGCCCGCACCGCGCTGCGTCACCGCATCATGCCCGTCTCGATGCACGACGGCGTGATGACGCTCGCCATCGCCCGCCTGCCAAACCTCACCACCGTCGATGGCCTGCGCATGTTGCTGGACTGCGCGCTCGAATGGGTGCTCTGCACGGAGTCCGACGTGAACATGACGCTCACGCACTTCTACGGACTCGGCGCCGACACCATCGACCAGTTGATCGCCGAGGCGGACGACGACCAGGAAGATGGCCAGACCCAGGATATCGCCGCCGTGACGGCCGAAACCGGCATGGTGCGATTCATTAACATGATCATTGCCGAGGCAATCCGCATGGATGCCACGGATATCCACATCGAACCTTTCGAAGACCAGCTGCGCCTGCGCTGCCGAGTCGATGGAATCCTCCAGGAAGTCGCGCTTCCAAAGGGCGTCGAAAAGCTCAAGCGCTCCGTCGCCTCCGCCGTGAAGATCATGGCGAACATGGATATCGCCGAACGCCGCAAGACGCACGACGGCCGTATCCGCGTGCGCTACAACAACAACGACTTCGACTTGCGCGTTTCCATCCTCCCCACCGGCTGGGGCGAAACATGCTGCCTGCGAATCCTGAACCGCAACTCGACGAAGACGGACCTCGACGCACTCGGCCTCTCGCCAAACCAGCTCCCGAAGATCGAACAGCTCTGCGACCTCCCCCACGGCGTCATCCTGCTCACTGGCCCGACCGGTTCCGGCAAGACCACGACGCTTTACGCCATCCTCTCGCGACTGAACAAGACCGGCACGAAGATCATCACGGTCGAAGACCCGGTCGAATACCAGATGAAGGGCATCAACCAGGTGCAGGTGAATTCGAAGATCGGCCTCACCTTCGCGGCTGTCCTCCGCTCCATCCTGCGTCACGACCCCGACGTGATCCTCATCGGCGAAATCCGCGACAGCGAAACCGCCGATATCGCGGTCCGATCCGCCCTCACCGGCCACTTGGTGCTTTCCACTCTCCACACGAACGACGCGCCTTCGTCCATCGCGCGTCTGATCGACATGGGCGTCGAACCCTATCTCATCGCTTCCTGCGTGGAGGGTATCATCGCCCAGCGACTCGTGAGACGCGTCTGCCCGCAGTGCAAGGCGCCTATCCCGCCCGACCCGGACATCCGCGCGGAAATAGCGGCGACCTACCCCGACCGCATGGCAAACGCCGTATTCCTCCATGGCAACGGTTGCCCGAACTGCTCGTTCATGGGCTATCGCGGACGCTCGGCAATCAACGAGGTCATGCTCATGTCCGACCCGCTCCGCGCCATGGTAACGAAGCAGGAACCTTCGAACATTATCAAGGCGCAGGCCCTCGCCGAAGGCATGATCACCCTCCGCAAGGACGGCTGGCTCCGCGTGATCGAAGGCCGCACTTCCGTTGATGAAGTCCTCCGCGTCGCCGGCAAGATGGAATAGCCTTCCAACCCGCGCCTTACGAATTATTGCCTTTATCGCGGCCCACCAATCTGCGATAATCGCACGAATGTTCTTTTTCCCATAGCCCCCTCATTCATCGCCTCCTTCCCCGTATCATGAGCCCCTTCAACCGCAATAATTCCCGTCCGCGCAACGGCGGCAGTTTCAACCATGGCGACCGCCCGCCCTTCCGCGACCACGGGGACAGACCCCCGTTCCGCCGTGACGATGATGGCGGACGCCCCTTCCGCGGACACCGCGAAGACGGGGACAGACCACGTTTCAACCGCGATGGCGACCGTCCTTTCCGCGACCGCCCACCCTTCCGTGACCACGGGGACAGACCCCCATTCCGCCGCGATGATGATGGTGTACGCCCCTTCCGCGGACACCGCGAAGACGGGGACAGACCACGTTTCAACCGCGACGGCGACCGTCCTTTCCGCGACCGCCCGCCCTTCCGCGACCACGGGGACAGACCCCCATTCCGCCGCGACGATGACGGCGGACGCCCCTTCCGCGGACACCGCGAAGACGGGGACAGACCCCGTTTCAACCGCGACGGCGACCGTCCTTTCCGCGACCGACCGCCTCGCGATGGGTTCCGCCCATCCCGCGTCCCGCCGAAGCCTATCGTTCCAGTTGAACCCGTCGCGCCGTTCGAATGGACAGAGGAAAGCGTCATCACGATTTCATGCGCACGCGGACTGCCGGTTTACGCGGCGCAGGAAGCCAAGGCTCTTGGCCTTGAACCCACGGCGATTTCGGATACTACGGTCGTTCTCCGCGGAAACTTCCGCGACGCGATGATGCTCAACCTCTGGTCGCGTACCGCCACCCGAATCCTGTGGCGCGTAGGCCACGGGCGCGCCGAGGATATCACAGGACTTTACGAGGTCGTAAATTCCCTTCCATGGGAAAGCTACATCCCCGAAGACGGCTATTTCACCGTCAACAACTTCACCCACCAGGACACCATCCGCGACACCCGTCTTCCTTCGCTCTGCGTGAAGGATGCGATCGCCGACCGCTTCCGCGCGGCATGCAATGGCAGGCGCCCGAATTCCGGTGGCGACTTCAGCGGCGCCGCAGTTTACCTATGGTGGCAGGATAATCGCGTCGAACTCTACATCGACACCACTGGCGAATCGCTTTCGAAGCGCGGCTACCGCCTACAGCCATGGAAGGCTCCGATGCAGGAATCTCTCGCAGCGGCATGCGTCGCCGCGAGCGGATGGGATCCGACAACTCCGTTCGTCGCCCCGATGTGCGGCAGCGGCACCCCCGCAATCGAAGCCGCGATGGTCGCGATCAACCGCGCCCCCGGCATCCTCCGCGACCACTTCTGCTTCATGTCCCTCCGCAACTACGCCGAAAACGGAATGGCCGCGGAATGGGAGGAACTCAAGAAGCGCGCCATCGAGCAGGAACGCCGCGACGACGTTCCCGCGATCATCGCGACCGACATCGCCGAAGATGCGATTGAAGCGGCCAAGGCGAACGCCAACCGCGCCGGAGTGCTCGATCTCATCAAGTTCGACGTGTGCGACTTCGCCGAGACCGAAGTCCCGCCAGGACCCGGCACGATCTTCATGAATCCCGAATACGGCGAGCGCATGGGAGAGGTCAACGAACTCCTCAACACCTACGCCCGCATCGGCGAGTTCCTGAAGCAGAAGGGATCGGCGTATTGCGCGGCGGTCCTCACCGGCAACCTCGACCTGGCGCGCAAGATCGGCCTTCATAGCCTGAAGCGCCTTGTCTTCAACAATGGCCCGATCGACTGCCGTTTGCTGATGTTCCAGTTGTAGCGCACCGCCACAGCGCGGCGTCGAACGATATGGACTGCGAAGAGACAATCATCCGTCCCAATGTCCCCTGGTGGAGGGTTCCGCTGAAGGAACTCTTCGAATACAGGGAACTTCTATGGTTCGTCTCCAAGCGGAACTTCATGGTCGCCTACAAGCAGACCATCCTCGGTCCGCTGTGGTTCGTCGCGGGGCCGATCGCATCGACGATTGTATTCACCGTCATCTTCGGACATGTCGCGAAACTGCGCACCGACGGCGCGCCGCCATTTCTCTTCTACCTCGCGGGCACGATCCTCTGGAACTTCTTCAGCGCCTGCCTGAACGCGGCGTCCGGTTCGCTTTCCGGCAATGCGCACCTCTTCGGCAAGGTTTACTTCCCAAGGCTCGTGATGCCGTTGGCCTCGGTGATTACGTGCATCCCGCGCCTGATACTGGGATTTGTCGTCTTCGCGATCGCCTTCGCCGTGTACCGGTTTTCCGGTACACCATGCGCCGCGCTCCCGATGCGCTGGATCGTCCTTCCCTTCCTTGTAATCGAGGCTATGATGGCTGGACTCGGCACAGGGCTTCTCGTCGCGTCACTCACTGCGAAATACCGCGACCTCAAGTTCGCCACTTCGCTCCTCCTGCGACTTTGGTTCTATGCCACGCCGGTCGTCTATCCCGCGAGTTACTTCGCACCCGCAGTCAGCCGGTGGATCGGGTTCAACCCCATGGCACCCGTCACTGAAACCGCGCGCTGGGCGCTTCTCGGGTCAGGTACCTTCAACATCCCAATGCTCGCGACAGGAGCGACCGTCACGATCGCCCTGTTCCTCGCCGGTGTCTTCACATTCAACCACACCGAGCGCACCTTCATCGACGTGGTCTAGCGATGGAAAACGACAAGCCCATAATCCGCGTCGAGCATCTCTCGAAACGCTACCGCCTTGGCCAAATCGGTGGCGGTTCGCTACGCGACGAGCTGACGGCGTGGTGGCATCGCCGCAACAATCGCGACGCCTTCGATGAAATGGCTCCGCTCGATGAAATGGTCGATCGCATCCGTCGCGAGGCACGCGGGGGCGAAAACTTCTGGGCTCTGCGCGATGTGTCATTCGACGTCGCACGCGGGGAAGTCCTCGGCGTAATCGGCTCAAATGGCGCCGGCAAATCCACGCTTCTCAAAATCCTCTGCAGAATCACCGCGCCAACAGAAGGCGAAGTACACCTACGCGGGAAAATCGGCTCGCTTCTCGAAGTGGGCACGGGCTTCCATCCCGACCTGACAGGGCGCGAGAATATCTACATGAACGGCGCTATCCTCGGGATGCGCAAGGCTGCGATCGACCGCCTCTTCGATGCGATCGTCGATTTCGCTGGGATAAAGCGCTTCATCGACACACCAGTAAAACGCTATTCGAGCGGAATGCGCATCAGGCTCGCATTCGCAGTCGCCGCGCATCTCGACGCCCCGATACTGCTCATCGACGAAGTCCTCGCGGTCGGCGACGTCCGCTTCCAGCAAAAATGCCTCGGAGCGATGGAGGGCATCGGCAAGAGCGGACGCACCATACTGTTTGTGAGCCACAATCTCGGGGCAGTCAAAAAACTCTGCACGCGCTGCATCTGGATCGACGAGGGCCGCATCGCCCTCGATGGCAAGCCAGAGGAAGTTATCGCCCGATACCTTGAAGCAAGCGGCATCCGCCAGGACTAGGCAACATTCATTTGGCAAGACGAACAGGAGATCGTTCGCCTAGTGGTCGCACACGAAAAAATCGGGGTCTGTCCCCATCTAAACCCATTGCGAACCGAACTTGGAACGGCTACACTTGGCTGATGTGCGCAAGAAAATGCACGGCAGGCGCATGGCATTGGAAGGCGCGATTCGCTTTGAACAGGAGCAACCATGACAATTACCCACGCAATTCCGCTTGATGAATTCCCGCAGCATTTCCGTCCACTCATCCTTGCGGAATTGGTGGCCAGCGGCCACAAGGATATCGTCCTTTCAATCGGCATGATACGTGACATGATCGCCAACCCCAACGCGATTCATGACTGGCGCAAGTTGATTGAGGACTATGGCATGAGGTTTGTCGATGCACACGCCCCGTTCGGACGCTATTCGGACCTTAATTGCCCGATTCAGGAACTGCGCCCCGCCATGCTCGCCCAAAAACGCCTTGCAATCGAGCTTGCCGCCGCCTTCGGCGTGCGCACCATTACCATTCATGTCGGCGAGCCTGGGTTTCTCGACTTCTCGCTCGAACGCCTTCATGAATTCCTTTTGGAATCACTCGAGGAACTCCTGCCTTTGGCTGAAAAACTCGGCGTAATAATCGCCATCGAGAATATCTGGTTCCCGACATGTTCGTCCGATCGTCTGCTTGATGCCGTGAAGCGCTTTCAAACTCCCGCGCTCGGTATCTGCTACGATTCGGGCCACGCGAATATCATGGCCGGTAAAAATGTCACGGATGCCAATCACGCACTCTGGGACTACCACCAGCGCGGCATGGAACCACCATGGAACGACCATATTCTGGAAGACGTGCTTCCGCATGTTGTCAACTGCCATTTGCATGACAACGACGGACAGCGCGATCTGCATCTTCTTCCCGGTGCAGGCACTGTTGACTGGCCTCACATTGTGGAATTACTCCGCCGCGCCCCGCGTCTGGATTGCGTCCAGAACGAAGCCAATCTTGTCCAGAATCCCGCAGTCACCATCGCGGAAACAGTTGAAACCTTCAGAAGGCTTTTTGCCTGAATAATGCCGGAATGCGGCAAAAGGCTCCTGCGCCGAGACGAAAGCATCGTGGAAGCGATATGCAGGCGCTTCCCGTCAATCCTGGATGGAATGTGAAGCGAGCGAGTCAGGGGTACGCCCTTCCGACTCGATTGCAGCTTTATTCCGCCAATGGAATCTGCTCTTCCTGGCGGGTATCGAGATTCTTGCGGCGGGCCATGCCGGCGGCGACATCGTCCGGGCCAAGGAATACGGCGTAGGCGCAGTGTCCGGCACCGGCGCGCGAGAAGAACTGCTTTGGCTTGAGAGGCGTTAGCGCGAGGTCGGCGTTTTCGCCGGAAGCGCGCAGTTTGGCCGCTAGGCGGACTGCGGCGTTGCGCTGTTCTTCCTGCATGAAGCCGATGAATGTTCCATCGCGCGGCATCGCCGCTTCCGCGCCGAGGAGATCTTTCAGGACTTCCGCGACGACCACATCTCCGAAGCCGAGGCCAACGGCCGGTGTTGGGTCGCCTCCGATGGTGGTGAGAAGATTGTCGTAGCGTCCGCCGCCGAAGATCGCGCGGAACTTGCGTTCGGTATCGAAGGCTTCGAAGACGATCCCCGTGTAGTACGAAAGGCCGCGGATCACCGAGATGTCGAACACGAGGCGATCGGCGAAGCCGAAATCCGCGGCCATCGCGAAAAGGTCGCGGAGGCGCTTGATCGCGGGCGAATCCGGCCCCGCGAGCGCTGCCGCCTGATCAAGCGTTTCGACGCCGAGGAGGTCGAAAACCTTCTTCGAGGCGTCGGCCGGGAGGCCGCCTTCGGCGAGAAGCTTGGCGATTTCCTCGTCTGGAATCTTGCCTCGCTTGTCAAGGGCGAGGAAGACTGTCGCGTGCTGTTCGGGTGCTATGCCCAGTTTCTCGAGGAGTTCTCCGAGGAGTGCGCGGTTGTTCACATGGATCAGGTACGAGGTCGCGGGAAGACCCATCGCCTCGAGCGCGGCGGCGGCCGTGGAAAGCACCTCCGCTTCGGACTGGACACCCTCTTCGCCGATGATGTCGAGATTCCACTGGTAGTGTTCGCGCTTGCGGCCGCGTGTCATGCGCTCGTAGCGGAAGCACTGGGCGATAGCCGACCACTTCACGGGGAATTGGAGGCGTCCCTGGCGCGCCGCGATCATGCGCGCGAGCGTGGGCGTCATTTCCGCGCGGAGGGCGAGCTTGCGTCCAGACTTGTCCTCGAAAGCATAGATTTGCTCGGAGACCTCTTCTCCCGCCTTGCGCTGGAGAAGCTCGAGGCTTTCGACGACGCATGCATCGTAGGTGTCGAAGCCGTGGAGCTTCGTCGCCTTGCGCCAAGCGTTGAAGACGCGGTCGCGCCATGCCATGTCTTCGGGATAGAAATCCCTCATTCCGCGTGGTGGTTCAAAGGAGATTGGCTGTGGATTCATGGCGTTCGACTGCGTTTGTGGGGTTGGATTGAAAAGCGAAAGGCGGCGGGGCGTCGCCCCACCGCCCTACGGGGCATGGAATAGGATCATGCCTTGAGAGCGGCGCGCATATTCTTGCCGGGCTTGAACTTCACGACCTTGCGCTCGGGAATGACGACGGCCTTTTCGGGCTGGTTCGGGTTGCGTCCGATGCGGGGCTTGCGAGTGACGACCTCGAAGACTCCGAAATCGCGGAACTCGACATGGCGACCCAGCTTGACTGCATCGACAATGCAGGAAAGGGTGGCCTGCAGGACGTTGTACACGTCGGTCTGGGTCACTCCCTCTGTCTCGGCAGCCACCTTGATCACGAGATCGCGTTTCGTGAGTGTTTTTGCGGCGAGTTCTTCGTCAGAGAGTGCTTTCTTCATGGAACGTTTCATTGGCGGTATCTCTTGTGTGTTTGGATTTGGGGTCAGTGTTGTGAATCAAAGGGAATCCGTCGCGGCGATGTCCGCCTTGACGCGGGCCGCGATGTCGTCCGCGGCCTTTTCGAGCGCCACCATCTCAGAGTCCTTCGATGAGCGGGGCTTGACTTCGACGCCGCCCTTGGAGAGCGAGCGCGTTCCAACGACGACGCGGAAGGGGAAGCCGATCAGATCGGCATCCTTGAATTTCACGCCGGCGCGTTCGTCACGGTCATCGACCAGGACATCCACGCCCATTGACTCGAGGGCCGTGGCGAGGTCGTCTGCGGCCTTGGCGGCGGTGGGGTCCTTCGGATCGAGGAGGAGGATCGCGACGGAGTAGGGGGCGACGGATGCGGGCCAGTGGATGCCCGACTCGTCATGGCGCTGTTCGATCACGGCCTGCAGCGTGCGGGTCACGCCGATGCCGTAGCAGCCCATGACCATCGTCTGCGACTTGCTGTTTTCGTCGAGGAAGGTCGCATTGAACTTCGTGGTGTACTTGGTGCCAAGCTTGAAGACGTGGCCGACTCCGATCCCGCGCTCGATGGAAAGCGGCGCGCCGCATTTCGGGCAGCGGTCGCCGGCGACGACGGTCGCAAGGTCGCCCCACGCGGTGATCTTGATATCGGCGTCATCCATGAGATTCACATGGGCGAAGTGGAAGCCATCCTCGTTCGCGCCGCAGGCGACGTCGCGCGCTTCCTTGAGGGCGACATCGGCGTAAACGGGGATCTTTACGCCGCAAGGCC
>JAZQOE010000165.1:0-4912 GCA_045627705.1 Kiritimatiellia bacterium
GACGCCGACCGCATCGAGGTCGAGCGGTTCTTCAGCGTCGGGAAGCGGTGCTGCGGCGCTGGACTCATCATGGCGAAGCTCTCGGAGACCACGCTTGGCAGCATCGCGCTCTCGGTCCTCGTGGCGAACCTGTTCGGAGTCAAGCTCCCGCTTCTTTTTTTGTTCTATTTCATGGACGCGCCCGACGGTGTGCCGACGTGTCATATGCTGGAAATCGAGGATGAGGCGGCATGACGGGCTCGGTCACAGGCATCCGCAGACGACGCACGGTCGCCGGGCGGCGAGAAACCCCGCACCTGCCGCCGGATCGAGGCTTTTATGGGCAGACACTAAATAGTTCAACCTTGCTTTGCAGCTTTCCGGGAATTTTCGGCAACTTTGTCATACACCCTGTGCGCCAATGGCACGAACGCAAAATGGCTTGTGGCGTTTTGATGTGATACAATCGCTATCGCTTTGACACGCCATGGCGTGTCCGCCGTTCAGGATCTGGTATGTTTTGAAAGACAGGCAGCATGGTTGAATTCCGCAATGTCGCGATGCGCTATGGGGCGCAAGAGGTGCTCGAAAATGTCAATCTTCGGGTCACTGCGGGCGAACGCATTGGCATCGTTGGTCCGAACGGCGCCGGCAAATCCACTCTATTCCACCTTCTTCTCGGCGAGCATGCGCCCGATGCTGGCGACGTTGTCATCGAAGGTTCGCCGCGCATCGGTTATGTCCGCCAGCACCTGAAGGCCGAAAGTGCGGAGGAGACTCTTCTCGGTTACGCATTGCGAGGCATCTCGGAAGTTCGCGCGATGGAGTCCCGCATCCACGAGATCGAAGCGGCGATAGAGGGGTCCGACGAAGTCACGCGCTCCCGTCTTCTCCGCGAACTGGGCAATCTGCAGACGACCTTCGAGCATCTCGGCGGATACAATGTCGAGACGCAGGTTAAAATCGCCCTCGGCGGTCTCGGCTTTTCCGAGGCCGAGTTCGACAAGCCCTTCACCGCGTTCAGCGGCGGTTGGCAGATGCGCGCAGAACTGGCTCGTGTGCTCGCGTCCTCTCCCGACCTGCTTCTCCTCGACGAACCATCGAACTACCTCGACCTTCCAGCCGTTGAATGGCTTCAGCGCTTCCTGCGCGGATACGATGGCACGCTGCTCCTGATTTCGCACGACCGCTATTTGCTCCGCACGCTAACGTCCATCACCGTCGAAGTCGATGCCGGTACGCTTACCCGCTATGCCGGCGATCTCGACTACTATCTCCGCGAGCGCGAACAGCGCTATGCGATACTCCTCGCCGCGAAACGCAACCAGGACCGTCAGCGCGAGCAGGCCGAACGCTTTATCGAGCGCTTCAAGGCGAAGGCTACAAAGGCATCGCAGGCCCAGAGCAGAATGCGCGCTGTCGAGAAGATGGAAGTGATCAAGCTTCCAAAGCGCGGGATGCACGCCGGTGGCGTGCGCATTGCGCCTGCGCCACATGCGGGTTCGCAGATTGCGCGTTTGGAGGATGTCGGCTTCAGCTACGACGGCACGCGCATGGTGCTCGACCATGTTAACTTCGAGATCAACCGGGGCGACAAGGTTGCAGTCGTAGGCTACAACGGCATGGGCAAAACGACGCTCCTGCGCATGCTCGCGGGCGTGCGCAAACCATCCCATGGCAATCTCGTGCTCGGACATCAAGTCGCGCCAGGCTACATGTCGCAGGAATTCTCCGAGACAATCCCACCGGAAATAACGGTCTTCGAATGCGCGAAGAGGGCGGCGCCTGAGATGACGGAGCGCGATCTGCGCTCGCAGCTTGGCGGATTCGGATTCGATGCCGACGATATCATCAAGCAGACACAGGTTCTCTCGGGCGGTGAAAAGATTCGTCTCGCCTTCCTTCGCCTTTTCCTCAATCCTCCGAATTTCCTGCTCCTTGACGAACCCACGACCCACCTCGACATGGAAGGCCGCGAAACGCTTGAAAAGGCGCTCAACGACTACGACGGCACGGTTTGCCTGGTGAGCCACGATGTCGAATTCGTGCGCCATGTCGCGACATCGATCATCGAGGTCGGCCCGCTTGGCGTGCGCCGTTTCCCCGGCGACTACGACTACTATCGCGAGAAGACGGCGACGGAGCAAGGTGCGATTGAATCCGTTGCGAAAACTCAAGCGGCTGAAGTCGCCGCTGCCGACACTGCAGTTTCTGCGGGATCCATGAATAGCAAGGATCTCCGTCGCTTGCGTGCGCAGGAGCGTGCAAAGCGGCAACCGCGAATCAATGAATTGCGCAAGCAGGTCGAAGAGGCCGAGGCGAAGATAGCGGCTCTCGAGGCGGAAATGCACGAGCTGGAGCTCGACATTGCTGCTGGTGCCGCCGCAAAGGATTATGCTGGAAGCTGCCGTCGTTTCAACATGGCGCAGGATGAGCTTGACGCCGCGAACGCGCTTTGGGAATCAGCTGGTTCCGAACTCGAGGAACTGCAGCGCGAGCAGGAAGCGGCCATGAGCGAACTTGGTTGAGGCGAGATTTTCACAAACCGACTGAACTGTTTGTCCGATACATTCGTTTACACAGGTGGAAACGGGAGTTGAACAACTTGACGATCGCGAGCTGATGCTACGCGCGAAGGGTGGGGACGAAGAAGCCTTTACCGTTATCGTGCGCCGTCACCAGCAGATGCTGCTAGGCCATTTCCACCGCGTGGGCGCAGGCGACGATGCGGAGGATCTCGTCCAGCAGACCTTCGTGAGGGTGTTCCGCTATCGTGACCGCTACCAGCCCAGCGCGAAACTGACCACGTTCCTTTTCCTGATTGCGCGGCAAGTCTGGATTGACGAACTGCGCAAGCGCAAGCGCGACGAACGTCTGCGCGACTCATGGATCGAGGAGCATGGCGAAGACGAGCTGGACACATCTTCGAGTCCGTCGTCCGCCGCCGAGGCGGTCGATCTCGAAGGGGCGCTGGCGAGTCTTGGCGAAGGCGCTCGCGCGGTAGTAGATCTTGGAGTTATGCGCGGCCTTCCGTATCCAGAGATTTCAAGAATACTTGGCATCCCGGTCGGTACTGTGAAGTCGCGTATGTTCAATGCGCTCAAGGCGCTCAGGGAGTTTCTGCATGCAAACGAAAAATGATGATCCGATCGTCGATTTCCCGGAAGTCGTCGAGTCGCTTCGCGCCATGCCTGAACCCAGGGCGTCAGACGATCTTGCCGACCGAATCGCAGCGGCCGTCCATCGCGAGGCCGTGGCCGAACGGGCGGCGCGCCGTTTTCATTGGATTGCCGCGGCGGGCATCGCGGCATTGATTGTCGCCATTGCCTGGCTTGCACTTCCCGGCCGAGATGACAATGCGCGACTCGGCACGTCGTCTGGGACGTCCGAAACCATTGCCACGGCCGCAGACTGGCTTGCCAGCCAGCAGGATGCGGATGGGACATGGACTCCGTCGAAACTCGGAGGGGCCGATGGATATCGCGCAGCGCTTACGGGACTGGCGGCAATGGCGCTTGTCCAGGATGGCGTGCAGGATCATGTGGAAGCGGCGCGCCGCGCGGCTTCGGCACTTGCGGCGATGCAGCGAGACGATGGTTCTTTTTCGGCGCCAGGCATTTCCCAGCTTTACAACCAGGGCATTGCGACGCGCACCCTTTTCCGCGTTCGCGAAATCACTGGCTCAGAAGAGTGGGATGATGCCCTTCACGCGGCGGTGGCTTTTATCGGCGAGCGCCAGTCCGCCGCCGGCGGATGGGACTATTCGCAGGGCGACAGCGGGAATACCGCGCTTACAATCTGGCAGATTGACGCGCTTGCGCAGGCTCGCGCGGCGGGATGGGGCGATCCGCGCGGTTCATTGCGCCGTGGCTTGCGCTGGCTTGGATCGCAGGTTGGCGCCGATGGTTCGGTCGCATACAGGGAATTTGGTAATGCGGCTTCGGGCAGTTCGACGCTCTCCGCGATGGGTGCATGGGGGCTCGCGGAATTCGGTTCCGATTTTGCGTCGCTTGCGCCCGCCGCCGCACGCGCGATGGAGCATCTCGCCGAGGCGGGCGACGTAACCGGCATCGAGCCGACGAAGAACCTTTACCGCGATCTCTTCGTGATGCGCGCATTTCGCGCCTGTAACCGGGGCGAGGCCGAAGATGTGGCCGCGCGCATGGCGGCTATCCGCGAGAAGGATGGCGATATCCAGGGCGCATGGCGCGCCGATGGCGATCCTTGGAATCGCGCTGGCGGCGATCTTTATGCTACATCCGTCGCGCTTCTCGCCCTTGCCGAGCCGCAAGGGTGATCCTTGTAGGTTTTTATTGTGGCATTGCAACCAGGGCGATTCTTACTCGAAGACGCACTTTGAGAGGATTGCGGAGATTGCTTCGGGATCAAGGGTGGCGGGATCGCGGGACTGGAATGATGCGAAGGCGATTCCGGAAGCGAGCGGCGCCATCCAGTATTCGCGGGCGATCAGCTTCTCTCCGGGATGCATCGCGGGATCAAGCGAAAGCGCGATCTTCCACGCCTTTCGTCCGTTCCACTCTGCGATTGATACGCGCCTGGTATCGGTGACGGCAAGCGTTGGCAGCAGTTTGGATGCGTCTGCCGCGGGTGTGTCGAGCACTTTGACCTCGACCTTCGCCCCGCGCATTTCTATCTCTCTATTCGCGGGAATTTTCATGGCTTTCGCAACTTCCGCATCTGGCAGTTCTGGGAGCATGACCGCGGGTGAAGAAAGCACAGGCACGACAATGTTGGCAGTCGCTTGTTGACCTTCGATGGCATATTTGAGAATACCGCGGATGTCATGCTTCCATTGCGGCCAGCGCATTTCCAGATCGTTGGCTTCGTATTCGATCGAGATCGCATCGGTATCGATGATTGCGCCAGGAAGGCGAACCGTCTTCGGCTTGCCGGGCTTTACTGTGACTTCGTA
>JAZQOE010000166.1:0-8155 GCA_045627705.1 Kiritimatiellia bacterium
GTCGCGCTCAAATTCATACGGTTTGAAGCGAAAAATTAGGTGTTATGGAAAACCAGATGAAGAGCAAAAAACGAACGCGCCCCTAAAATAGGAAGCGGATTTCCCTATTTTTGCGCGTTCCGTTTTTCTTTCGCCACCTCCTTGTCCTTGCCGAAGGCGATCATTTCGCCAACTCCTTGAATGCGGGCAGAAAGCGTTTGAGGACGCGCCGTGCTACAACGTCGATTTTTTCGTCGTCTGTCAGGTCCAGCAAAGGATTGGTAGCCAGATCCACAAGCGCCAGTTTGGGGTGGTTGTTCTTGAAGAGAATGGCCTGTCCCTTCCTCTCGGCAACATGCACGGCACGGGAGAAATGCTGGTTCGCTTCCGTTATCGAGACTATCTGGTCGCTTGCGATATTCATCAGGGAATCTCCAAAAACGCAAATATCAATAGCATAATTATAGCTAGAATTCAAATGTATAGACAAAAATGTCCAAGTCTTTGTTTGTTGATAAAACCGATTGCAGCCTGATCAACCAAACCAATGTTCTCCAGGACTTCGCAAATCGCTGTGCGATGACGCGAAGCAATTCGAGTTCTGGAAGACGATGCGATCCGCCACCCAGTTTTGTGACAACACAAGACTAGATTTTACGGTCGAGGTCGATGGCCTTTTCGCTTCCGTTGCGGCGCATGACGAGGCCATAGCGGCCGGAGAAACGGACGCCGCCAGTGGCGGTGCCGTCCCACTCGATCGGATTGCGCGAGAAGAAAAGGAAGTCGTCGATGCCATCGCCAGTGACGTGCGCGCCGACGATCCTGCCATCGGATTGGCGAAGCGCTTCGGCCGCGATTGGCTTGGCACCCGCGGCAAGCGGACGGAACACGGCGACGATTCCGGCGGGGGACTTGGCCGTCAGGCGCAGGTGGCGCATCGTGAAGGGCTTCACGTCGCCAAAGAGCAGCAGCGCATCCTGGCGGAACTCCTCTTCCTCGAATTCCTGGCCGGGCAGGACAATCTGCAGGTCGGTGCCGTAGCGGCCCTTGAAACGATAGTCGCCGGGCACGACCTTTTCGTGGGAGTCGGAGACGGGCTGCGCATGCCAGTGGGTGGTGACGCCCTGCGGTAGGCGAAGCTCGTCGTGGACGACGACATAGCCTGCGTCCTTGACCCAGCACACCGAACGCGCGTTGGCGGGATTGGGTTCGTTGAAGCGATCGAAGGCGACCTTTACAAGGCGATCCTCGCAGGAATCGCTGAGGAATGTCGGCTCGCCCGGGTCGAGCGCCTTTGGATGCACGCCCTGGCAGAAGTCGGCCTCGGGCAGCGATGCGAAACGCTCGACATGCCCAGGGGCGAGCGGTGTGTGGGCGTCATGGAACGAGAGCGTGGTATGGCGCCATGTTTCGCCCGCTTCGCCGCCATCGTAGAGAAGCGGCTTGCCATCGGCGAAGAGCAGGATGCTGCCTTCGGTGTTGTGGTAGCGGTATCCGCCGGGGCCCTGCTTGAGGAGGAGGTAGAACTCCTGCGGGGTGCCAAAATTGCCGCGGAATACTGCGCCAAAGCCTTCGAGGCGACGCGACACAAGGGGCTGCGGTGGCACGACAGGCTCGAGGTCTTTCGCATCCAGCGACGCGAAGTAGAGCGGCAGGTTGCCGAAATTCATGCCGGTCGAACCGCCATTGCGGTACGCCCAGCAGATCAGCGCGGAAAGTTCGGGATCGCTGTCGCGGAGCGCCTGCGCCATGAGCGCGAAGTGTTCGGGAACGGGAGTGCCGAGTGTCGCGTGGTCGCCGATTGGCGGAAGACGGCGCGATGACGGCAGCGCGCGGTATTCGGCGTCGGCGAGGGCCCCGGACATATCGTCGTTATTGCTGGGGAAGGAAGGCGTGAGCAGGATCGCGCCCCAGCGCATGAAGTCGCGCAGACGCTCGATCGACGAAGGATCGAGGCGGCCGTCGCGCCAGAGATGGTAGAGCAGGTTCACGCGGCACTTGAGCGCCTGGAGGTAGTAGCATGCGGGGTTCTCATACCACTTGCCGCTGCCGGGAGTGCAGTATGCGTCGAGAGCGACGCGCGTGCGCTCCGTGGCATGGTCCGCCATGGCGTCCGCGCCGGGCTGTCCAGCGAACACGAGGCCGACAGTGCCGACAACGTCCACGCGGTCCGCTTCGAAGTTCGCGTTGCGGGCGCCGTAGCCCCAGTTCATGAAGTCCTTCTCCTGGTACATGTGCCCCATGAGAAGCAGGAAGCGGCGGACGCGGCGTTCCTCTTCGGGGGTGAAGCAGCCGCTTGCCGCGATGAGGTCGTAATCCTCCGCCCACGCGGTGATCGGGCGTGCGCCGACCGGCGAATACATGTCGGAATGTTCGCGGCCGAGGAGAGTCATGCGCGAGCGGATGCGCGCCACGCCCGCGAGCTCGAGCTTCTTTCGCCATGCGATGAGCGGGTCGCCGTCGATCGCGAAGCACAGTCCGGCGGCGGGTCCTGGCACGCCATTGCGGATGCGCTCCCACGCCTTTGCGAAAGCGGGGTCCTCGCACTTGGCGCGGAGCGAGATCAAATCGGCGCGGCGGGCGACGACCGAAGGACGCGCGTTTACGTCGCTTGGGTCCAGGTCCCAGCGCGCGAAGTCGTCGAGACGCGGGGATCCGAACTTGTGGTGCGAGCGGTAGATTTCCTTTTCGGGTCCGTCGTTGTCGTCGATCGACGACGCGACGATCCCCCACTGGCGTTCGCCGTCGAAGAACGAGAAGCGATAGAAGGCGTCGCCGTCGGCGGAAGTGTTGCCGGTGATCATCGACACTGTCGATCCGACCATCTCTGGGTAGGGCCAGTCGAGTTCGCGGTTGCCGTCGGTCGGGCCGTGGGCGATGCTGTCGAAATAGCGGTCGATCCACTCGCCGCGACGCAGCGAGACAACGCCGATGTAGTCGCGCTGGTCGAGACTGTCGGGCGTCATCGAATACCCGAAGTCGCAATTCGAGCGCCACCACATGATCGATTCCTGGAGACGCGCGAACTCGCGGTCCTTCTTTTCCATGGTGCGCCAGTGCGGCGCGCCGTTTTCCGCGCCCCAGTAAACGTAGCAGCATCCGCCGATGAACTCGGCAAGCGAAAACTCGAAGGCCCCCTTCATCTTCGCGGGCGGGATTTCACGGGCGCACAGGCATGCCTCGCCCGCGTACGCGGTGAGTTCGAGGATGAACTTTTCGCCATTCGTAAACACATGCTCGATGCGGGCCTTCGTCATCACGGGGCCTGATTCGAGGACTTCCGTCGAACGCGATTGGACTGCCACGCCTTCGGGGAGGACGAAATGTCCGCGCCCGCGCCAGACGCCATCCACGGCGCGGACGGCGCAAAGCGGGGCGACGCCGTCGTCGCCATCGGCGCAACCCCATGCGATGCGGAACTGGGCGACGCCCGTGTCGATCACCGCGGTGCGGAGACCATCGTCGGGCGTGATCGAAAGCGTGCGGGGCAGGGGAGCCGCGTCGGGCGGGAGATTGCAGACGGATGAGACATCGGTGCCGAGGCATGCGCAGGCATCGACGGTGTCATAGAAACCGATCAGGCGGTCGGAGCGCGCGGGGAGCGACGGCATGCAGAGCATCTTTGCGCCGGCCATCTGCCAATCGAGGAAAAGCGGCGCGCCGTTTTTTGCGCGGGGATCGAGAATCGCCACGCGGGCGTCCTTCGACGGCGCCTTGTGCGGCGCGAAGCGGTATGGCTGACGCGGGAAGTCGTAGTCGAAGGGATTGCGCAGGCGCTCGACCTGGACCTTGCGGTAGGCCGTTTCGCCGATCATCAGCACGTCGGGAAGACGGTCGGCGAAGGGTTCGGGGCGCGCGCTGCGCCACTCGTCGAGAAGCGCATCTACGATTGTCTCCCCGTTCGCCTCGACATCGAGGCCGAGACGGAAGAAGCGCGTCGCGATATCGAACTTAGTGGGGTCGAGGCGCGCCGCGAGGAACGAATGGTGGCCGGCGGGGACGGCATCGAAGCGATAGCGGCCATCGGCGTCGGTCCTGGTCTCGATGCCGCGCACTTCGCCGATGTGCGGCATGTAGTGCATTTCCGGCTCGTCGTAAGTCGTGGGATCTTTCTCGGTCATTTCGACTGGGAGGCCGAGGACAACCGTGCAATCTGCGGCGGGAGTGCCATCGGGGAGGAGCAGACGTCCGGACACTGTGCCTGTCGCCGCAGGGGTGTCTGTTCCGGTTTCAGCGGCGCTGTCGGCATCGGCTTCCGCCGCTGCCGCGGCCTTCGCCTTTTCGTGGTATTTCGCGGATTCGCTCCAGAGGCCGCAGCCGTGGCAGGTTTGCGCGATGCGGAGGAATTGCTTCGAAGAAGGTTCGGCGGGGAGCAGCGAAATCGCTTCCTTGATTTCCGAAGAGATCGAATCGCGGAGCTTCTTCGCGTATGATTCGTAGCCCAGGCCGGCGGCGGCCTCCTCGGAGGTCTGGTAGAGGTCGTAGCCGAGAAGATGGCGGTGTACTCCGGCGAGCGCGAGGAAGTATTCGAATCCTTCGCCTTCGAGCGACGCGATACGCTGTAGGATGCCGAGCGCCGCGCGCGGTTCGCCGAGATTGCAGGTGATCGAATAGTCGAGCCAAAGCGATTCGGGAGAATCGGCGAGACCTTCGGCGCGCGCCTTCATCAGCATGCGGCGCGCGGTTTCAAAGCGTTGCGAGTCATTCGCCGCGCCAATGTCGGAGAGTGTGATGGAACTCATGGTTGCTCCTGGTTCAAGCGGTTAGTCGAAAAGGTCGGAATGCGATCCCGTGCGAGTTGACTAAGGATACACCGCACTCATCGCTTAATCTCCGCAAGCGCTTCTTCAAGAGAGCTTCTTTTCGCAAAGATTGTAGGACAACTGTTTGTCTCGGTCAATGAGGCAAAAACGGGGTCTGTCCCCTTTTTCCCCTGCAGCCTCCATCTTTTTCCCGAATTCACGAATGTTCCGAAATATCTTGCGAGAATCCTTGCCACGACACTTGACGAGGCAATCTCGCACATCTGTTTTGATTGACACAGATATAAAAACCAGTAAAACTTATGCAATTAAAACGAGTATTTCTTAAACGATAAAAACGACAAGAAGCGGAGACAACGGAATGGCGACCGAACATGAAAAACTGGCGGCCTCACTGGCGGCACTGAAGCGTTGGCAAGACACATCGAAAACGCCCGTGCTTCACGGGGCGACATGTCTTGGACGCATGCATACGGAGCGGCTGCTAAAATCGGGGTTTCTTCAGCGGATAATCAAGGGTTGGCATATTACATCATCGCCCGATTCCGCTGGCGAGACCACTGCATGGTATTCTTCGTACTGGCATTTTGTCGCGGCATACTGCAATTCGCGTTTTGGCAATGACTGGTCGCTGACAGCGGAGGAATCGCTTTTGCTGAATAGCGGTGAATGCGTCGTCCCGAAGCAACTTCTGATTCGCGCAAAAAAAGGCGATGGCAACATCCTGCAACTGCCAGATGGATGTTCTTTGCTCACTTTCGCCGCAACACTCCCTGGTGAACCGATGATTGATTCCCGTTGGGGGCTTAGGATCTATTCACGCGAAGAAGCACTTTTGTTCGCGTCGCCTGGAATGTTTCTTTCACATCCAATCGAAGTCCAGGCTGTTCTTGCTTCAATCGAAGATGTTTCGGAAATACTTCGCATGGCGATCGACACCGGGGCATCGTCACGAGCAGGACGTATTGCCGGGGCATTCCGCGCCATCGGGCGAGATGAGTTCGCCAGTGAGATTGTATCCAAAATGCGACAACTCGGCTGGAACGTCCAAGAATGCAATCCATTTGAATTTGATAAAAACATGGCGATTCATACCGAATCCCCGGCTGCCGCAAGGCTACGTCTTGCCTGGCGCAGTCTCCGCGGCGATGTCATTGAATGCCGCAATCAATCAGGGCTGGCACGAAGACGCCAGCCGTTGAGGAAAATACTTGATGGCATCGATGCAAGATACGCGCTCGATTCGTATCATTCGCTTTCGATCGAAGGATACCAAATCACAGAAGGATTGCTTGATCGCGTCTGTAGCGGCGAGTGGAATCCGGATACGGATTCAAATGACCGTGACAAAAGGGATGCGCTTGCCGCGCGCGGATATTACCAGGCCTATCAGTCGGTGCGGAAAGCTATCGAAGGAATCTTCGATGGCAATGATGTCGGAGAAACATTGTCGAAGGGAATGTCAGAATGGCATTTCCAGTTGTTTGAACCATGCGCTCGGGCGGGCATTGTGAAAATGGGCGATCTTGTTGGATGGCGCCGTTCGCCGGTTTTCATTCGCGGATCTCGCCACACGCCATTGCCCGCAAGTGCAGTTGCCGACGCGATGAAGACGTTTTCAGAATTGTTATGCGAAGAGAATGACAATGTTGTCAGAGCGGTGCTGGGCCATTTTTTCTTCGTCAATATCCACCCATATTTGGATGGCAACGGCAGAACGGCGCGTTTCCTGATGAATGTGGCGCTTGTTGCGGACAACCGCCCGTGGCGAATCATTTCAGTCGATCAGCGTTCCGAGTATCTATCGACCCTTGAAACTGCCAGTGCCGAGGGAGACATCCGCCCCTTTGCAAGATTCATTCTTGGATGAGTGAAAAGCGGGGCAAAAACGGGGTCTGTCCCCTTTTTCTCCCGATTATTAACCAAGTGTTCTTGAAGAGGGGACAGGGCAAAAACGGGGTCTGTCCCCTTTTTCTCCTTTTCTCCGTTCGCCTTTTTATTCTGTTTCCACCGTGCCCGCGATGATGGTAATATCGCGGTGATTTCTGTCGGCCCTTTCTTGCAAATGTCCGATGGGATAATATAGCCCGCGGCTTCCGTCCGGGCGCTGATTTGTTGCGTTTTCGCAAACACGACGTTCTACGGAAATACTACCACTATTTCAAACTCTGAACGGCATGGTTGCGGGAACGCGCCGATGTGCAGCAATGCACCAGGCGCGTTCCTTCTTCCTGTATTCAGAGTATGCCTGTGGTAGGGCTTCCGTAGAGTACAGGAGAGGGGGTGCGCCTTTTTTGTATCAGGGGATTTCCTCGACCCGACGTCAAACTGCGGGAGGACAAGGAAAAACCCATGGCGGACACTCTGAAGGAACAGGAGCGCAACGAGCTCCACAAGACGATCTGGGACCTGGCCAACAAGCTGCGCGGCAGCGTGTCGGGCTGGGACTTCAAGCAGTACATGCTCTGCACCCTCTTCTACCGCTTCATTTCGGAGAGTTTCGCGGACTACGTGAACCAGGGCGAGCGCGATGCGGGCGACAAGAACTTCGACTACGCCGACCTTCCCGACGCCGATGCGGAAGAGGCGCGCGCCGGTCTCGTGGACGAGCTCGGCTACTTCATCCTCCCAAGCCAGCTCTTCTGTAACGTCTGCAAAAACGCGCGCGCCGACGAGAATCTGAACATGACCGTCGAAAGGGTCTTCAAAGGTATCGAAGGCTCCGCCGTCGGCACGGCGAGTGAAGAGGACATCGCGGGACTCTTCGCGGATTTCAACGTGAACGACACGCGCCTCGGCAAGACCGTCGAGAAACGCAACCAGAAGCTCGTCCAGATCCTCGAGGGCGTCGGCGGCATGGCCCTGGGCGGCGACAAGCAACACGTTATCGACGTCTTCGGCGACGCCTACGAGTACCTGATGGGCATGTACGCCGCCAACGCGGGCAAGGTCGGCGGCGAGTATTTCACACCCCAGGAGGTCGCCCGGCTGCTGGCGCTCCTGGCAACAGCCGGAAGAAAGTCCGTCGGCAAGGTCTATGACCCCGCCTGCGGCTCAGGCTCGCTCCTCCTCCAGGTCGCCCGCGTGCTGGGCCCCAAAAATGTCCGCGACGGCTTCTACGGGCAGGAGATCGAGCAGACGACCTACAACCTCTGCCGCATCAACATGTTCCTTCACGACGTCGCCTACGACAAGTTCGACATCGCCAACGAGGACACCCTCCTCGCCCCGCAGCACGAGGAAGAAGCCCCCTTCGATGTCATCGTCTCGAACCCGCCCTACAGCATCCCGTGGAAGGGCGACGACAACCCGCTCCTCATCAACGACCCGCGCTTCTCCCCCGCGGGCGTCCTCGCGCCGAAGAACAACTCCGACTTCGCCTTCATCCTGCACGGCCTCTCCTGGCTCTCCAC
>JAZQOE010000167.1:0-26186 GCA_045627705.1 Kiritimatiellia bacterium
AATGTCGGCGTGACCTTGATTTCCGTCGCCGTCTTCGTGAGCGTGAAGAGGTCGGCCTGCGAGGGATCGATCGTCGGCGAGCCGACAATTGACGCCGCGGTCGCGATCGTCACAGGCGTTCCCTTCGTCCAGGCAGTCGCATAGATGTCGTCGATCTTGACCTTGCAGCCCGACGCGAACGTGAGGATCGTCCCGGAGGTGATCACGTGACCCTCCGCGAGATCCGCCCCACGCGCCGTATAGGTGCCCTTCAGCGTCACCTTCTCGTCCGACGAGATCTCGACCGGACCCGTCACGTTCGCGAGCGTCATCGGATTCGCCGATTCGCCGTTTCCGCCCTTGATGATCTTGGTTCCGTAATCGAACACGAAGGCATCGACCTTGTTCCAGATCGTACTGTCGCCGTCGGTAAAGCCCTGCAGACTGCCGCCTTCAGTCACGGTGATACGCGGAATGTTCGCCGTGCAAGTCAACGTTGTTTTGTGACGCGTGAACTGTCCGTTTCGAACGACGATCGGACCGGGCTTGTCGATGACCGTCTTCCACCGCGGACGGAAGACGGCCGTGCTGTCCTTGCCGCGCAAAGTCAACGTACGGTTGTTCATATACAACGTCGGGCCGGTAGTGGCGGTCGCGCCCGACAGGATCGGATTCATCAGGCCATACGTGTAGATTGTCGCATTCTCCGAGAGATAGAACGCGGAAGAAGTCCCGAAAACAGGATTCATACCATCACCGCTAAGGCTGATCGCACCAAGGTAGTCTCCCGTCCCCGCGCCGTCGCCAGCGATGTAGACTTTCCAGTCGCCCGAGAAAATCTGCGAATTTTTCCACGTGATGTCCAAGGTCGCGCCCTTGCGCACATAAAGGTCCGCTCCGCCACACTGCTTCACGCCGGCAACCTTGTAGATGCCGTTCGAGATGTCGATGTCGTAGGCGACCGTCGTGTTGTTGACCGCCGTCAACACGCCCTTGCCCGTTTTGATCAGCTTGTCGCCATCCTTGAACGTGTAGCCGAAATCGCTGACGGACATCGTCTGTCCCTCCGGGACGTCACATGTGTAGTTCGCCGCTTGTATGGGCATATACGCCAGACAAACAATCGCCGCCACGACCAGTCCTTTGAGTTTCTTGTTGATTTTCATTTTTGTCCCTTGTTTTGGTTTCGAACTACTGGTTCGTTTCCTTGATTCCCGCCTTCCAGTAGTCAACGCAACACTCGTTGCGTAGCATAGTCAGGCAAGTACTTTCTTGTGATTGGTTGGTAGCATAGCTGTTTTCAGTTAGGCCTGTAAAGCGGGCTTCAGCCGAATGAAATTCGCAAATGGATTTTCGGGCGCGATACTGTCAATCCTCGTGCTCCTGTGTTAAAATACACCCCGAAAAAAAAAGAAGGTGATCCATGACTGGCACTGACGACAGGGAAAACAGGGTGGTTGTGCCCGGCGACGATTACGGGCGTGACGACGTTGAACTGCGCGAGTTCGAATACGAGCCGCCGCGTGAAATCGTCGATCCGAGCATAGCGACAAACCTTCCTGTCGATGCCGACCCGCCGGAGACACGGCGCGAAGCCACGCTTCTCGGTAGCCTGATGGCGGATGTCGTGAAACGCCTCTTTCCCCCCGAAAAGGAATGGGCCGGCACCATCTCCGAGCATTGGGCGGCCTGGGTTGGCGACGAAACAGCGGCTTACACTCGTCCGGGCCGGTTTGCCAACGGCACGCTCTACATCTACGTCAAGGGCAGTGTGCGCCTCGCGGAATTGAAGCGGCACCAGATGCAGGCGATCGATTCGCGCGTGCGCCAGAAGATCGGCGACAAGGTGCGGGCGATACGGCTGGTAATCGATCCGGGCGATTGATTCCAAACAAGGAAGTAACTCCATGAAAAATTCCGAGATCAATATCCGCGACCCGTTTGTCGTGGTCGAAGATGGCAGGTATTATATGTTCGGGACGCGCGGGCCGACGTGCTGGGGCGCCGCCGACGGATTCGACGTCTATGTCGGAACCGACCTGGAGAATTGGTCTGATCCGCATGTATGCTTCGCCAATGATGGTTCTTTCTGGGCGGACCGCAACTACTGGGCGCCTGAAGTCCACCGTTGGAATGGCGCTTTCTACATGTTCGCCAGCTTCAAGAGCGAGACAGTGCATCGCGGCACCGCGATCCTTCGCGCCGAAACTCCGATGGGGCCGTTCGTCCCGTGGTCCGACGGGCCCGTAACACCGCATGACTGGGAGTGCCTAGATGGCACATTCGTGGTGGACAGGCATGGCAAGCCGTGGATAGTCTTCTGCCACGAATGGATGCAGTGCATCGATGGCGAAATGCGCGCGATGCCGTTGACCGACGACCTGCGCTCGGCGGCGGGCGGACCGCGCCTTCTTTTCCGCGCCAGCGAGGCGCCGTGGACGAAACCGCTGCCGATCGACGGCAAGCCCGGCTATGTTACCGATGGCCCGTTCGCATGGCGCACTGCGGATGGCGCGCTGCTTCTTCTTTGGGCCAGCATGACGGACGATGGCGCATACGCCGAGGGCGTGGCGGTGAGTTCGAATGGCGATATCGACGGCGCATTCACGCAGGCGGACCCGCTTTTCACGCGCGATGGCGGCCACGGCATGGTCTTCCGTGGTCTGGACGGTCTTCTCTATCTCGCCCTTCACACCCCGAACACTACTCTTGAAGAGCGCCCGGTCTTCATTCCCGTCGAGGAACGCAACGGTCGTCTTGTTCGTATTTGTTAGTGCTTCTGCAAATTTCATGATGAATTTTGCGGCGCGCCGCTTTTTCTGTGCGTTGCGACGGCGCCTCGCCGTCGCGCAATTGCGCAGATGTTTTTGCTTAAAGGGACAGACTATTTAAGAGTTGTTTAAGCAGTAATTTATGGCATATCGGTATTTAGGAACGAAATACCAAGAGACTGAAACAGGGTGTGTCCCCGTTTCCGCCAGAGAAAGCAAGATGTGCAATATTGTTGACTGAAATATCGGTTTTTGTCATTATCGCCCCGTTTAAGGCATGGATGGGGGGAATATGGACAACACGTTTGTTTTGATGGACGGGACTGCGTTGGAGGGGATTCCGACGGCAGATGCCAAACGTTCGTGGCCATCGAAAGATGAATTATGGGCCGAGGAAGAACTGTTCAGGGACAATGCGCACTTCCTTCTAGCGAATGCAAAGCGAATTTTTGCCGACAGTAGAATGTTTCTGGCACCTGTCCGTGTCATGAGCGGACTCGCCTATTTGGGCGCGTTCCCCATGCCCTTGCTTGGCGGGTACTTGGAATGGTGGATCAATTGCCCGATCGCCTCGGAAGGCGATGGCGAGGAAAAGCAACTCGTCTATATCATCTCTGGGAGTCCGTTAAGCGGCAGCAGCGCCAGCATGGCAGTGAAGGCGGACGGATCCTGCTGTCGCGCAGAACCTAGACTACATGATTTGGCACATACGTTCTTGGAAGCGATGGGACGCTATAAGGAACCTTGCAACAGATTCATGGCATACTCATTGGAAGAGGTGTTGGATATTCTCAAGGGAGAAAAGGCGGGAAGATTCGAGCATTCTGTTCAAAGGATAGCGCTAGAACACAGGATAAACAGACAAGCAGCCACAATTGAAGACCTTGGCAAAAAAATAGAACGCCAATCTAAAATGCTTGGGACATATCGGTTGGCCATGTTGCGTGCAATCGTGCGAGAAAACTTGGGAAGGGTTGTTGAGGCAATTAGGCAATGTGAAGAATTAGCTGCGAATGCAGCATCTGGCAGAAACAAAGGTTCTACGAGACTTCCACTGACAACGCTTTTCCGCGAACTTGGCAAACGTGACAAGATCGATTTGGGAACACCATCCATGAAATTCCTTAAAGAGGAACTTGCCAAAAACGGATGTCTTCTACCGATTCAAACGGGGACGGACCCCGATTATCGCTCATCGCTGTAGAAGAGCGGTATGGTGGGGTCGGAGAGGTCGTCGAAACGGCGCTCGCCTTCGAGTTCGGGGCACTCTTCAAGCGGCGTGAGGACGAGCGTGTAGGTCTTGCCGATTTCGAGTTTCCCGTATGAATCGACTTCCTTGTTGTCTAGAAGCGCCCAATGCGCGACGCCGATGCGCTTTCCATCGCATTCGCCTTCGAGAACCCTGACGATGTCGTACTCGCAGATGTTGAGCGCGCGGCGGTATGTCCCCATCTCCTCGATTGTCGGCGCAGGGATGCGCGTGGCGAGTTCAACTTCGACCTTGACGGCATGGCGCGGTTTGCGCGATTGCTCGCGTTCCTTCCATTGGCGGTACTTGACCGCGGCTTCTTCCTCGCCGATCGATCTCGAATAGAGCGCGACGGAATGCAGCAATCCAGACCAGTCCCGCGGATCGACCTCTTCATCGCCGAAGAGCAACGACTGCCTTGACCAGTTCGAGAAATCGCCTCTTACATTGTCATTCCGCAGCACCTGCGCCCCATCGACAAACACCCGCAGATCTCCTGGCGCATAACTTGCGACAATATGGTATGTGCGATTCGCCTCGAGCGTGCAGAGCGTTGTTTCGGGATTTACGCCGTTGTCGCCCGTCGAAGGTGTGCGGAGGCGCAGGATGAGGCGTTCGCCTTCCTGTCCAAGGGTAAAGTTGCGGGAGACGCAGTTCGACGAGAACGAAACGATACGCGCTGGGCCACGCTGGTCGAGCGTAGCGGGCGTGAAGACAGTTTCGATTGTCAGCTGCGATGTCGCCTTGCACGCCTCGAGCAATTCGTCGGCGATGTCCTGCGCCACCATGGCGCCACCCGCCAAATCGACAGCGCCATGCGCGGCGGGAATCGCCTTGCCGCGCAAAATCGCTCGGCATGAGCGGTCCACGCCGTTTGCCGTGTCGCGAATGTGGTTCGGACGGTTCAGTCCCTCCCACAGATAGACAAGCCCCGTATGGCTTCCGGGCCAGACACCCTCCATGTCCTCGGCTGGCTTGAAGGCGGATTCGCGGAGCATTCTTTCGGCTACGCCGACAGTATCAAGCACTGAAACCTTTTCGCCGCCCTCTATCCAGGCTGCGGGGATGAAATCGGCCTCTTCGTCATTGGTGATCCTAGCCCACGCTTCGATCCGCGTGTATTCCGGGTCGAAGCGTCCAACATAGACCTCCACGCCCTTGCCGCCAGCGCGGATGTTGTTGCCGCCCATCGAACCTTTCTTGTATGGGCCCGTCATCACTATGAAGCGCGGGTGGCTGGACCAGCGTGGATGATAGACTTCCCAGCCGTCGATGCCGGGCGCGTCATGGATGTCGATATGTCGTTCGATGCCGCCGGGGGCGCGGAGGTTTACTCCGCGATGTGCGCCATCGAAAACCCATGCGTAGTAACTGTCATCTGGAGCCAGAGACGTCCAGCATCCGCCGCCAAAGCGTTCAGAACCCTTGTCGGGCAGTTCCGCGAGATGCGCTTCTGGCCATGGCAGCAAGGCTGCGGCGTGGGTTCCATCGCGCGAAAGGTCAAAACTGTGCTTGTCAACCTTTGCCCGCTGCCAGATTAGTTCCCCATCCCTTGCATCCGCGACGCCATCCCCGTCGAGAGGAATGCGCCGGATCATGCTGGTCTGGTGCTTGTGATGTCCGGAGTCCTGTGGCGAAATCCAGCAATAGACCCATTCGACGCCCGTGGCGGGATCATTCCACACATCGACGGCGACGCCGTGTTCCGCGATCTTGCGGAGGTTGGAGCCATCGAAGTCTATGACATGGATGGTGGCGTTCGAGTTGTCGGTAAAGACCACCCGCGAGCCATCCTTGGTGAGGAGAGGAATGTGCTTGCTTCCCGGAGCGGGCAGAATGACACGCTCCCCGATGCCGTCGTCGGAGTCGATTCCCATCAACGCGATGTTGTCGCGCTCGGCCCAGGTGTCGTCGCCATTGCCCATGTCGCGAGCCCAGACGACTCGAGCATGTGCCCCCGCGACATCGCGCAGGTCTGTCGCCGGTGACGCCACGGCCGTCCCGCATAGGCATGCCAATGCGGTCATCGCGCAACGGCGGGAAACATTGCCGAAGTGTCCAATACGCGTCATGTCAAATCCCCCATTCGCATGGTTAAATTAGCGACGGCCGGATCAACGGATGAAGTTGAAACCGTCGATCCGGCCGTCTGGGTGAGATTGAATTGTCAGTGGCAAATTGGTTTGCCTGGATAGTTCATTGCTTTGCTAGCGCAGGAAGAGGAGCGTGCCGGAAGATGAGATGCATTCGTAGCATCCAATGTCGGCGCCCTTGAAGAGCACACGCGGATTGCCGACGAGGTCGAACTCGCCGACAACGTATGCGGAATTGGCCGCGTCCTTGGCAGGGCTGCTCGGACTGATGGAGGCATCGAACGCGGGGTTGTCCCAGAGGATTGGCTCCTCGGCGGTTCCAACCTTGCGGAGGCGCGGATCCTCGCGGATCGGTTCGTCAGCGAAGCTCACGCGGTCGGATTCGCCATCCGGCGTATCGAACACGATGCAGTTCGCCAGCGACGCAGTGCCGATCTCGTTGTGTGGCGCCCCTTCGAAGCGCCTGACGAGCGCGCCATCGCGGTAGAATATCGAATTGCGGATCTTCGACTCGGTATGCCTGCTTGCGTAGTTGCCCGTGTTGCGGACGAACGTGCAGTTCGCGAAGGATGGGACGAATGAGTAGCCGCCGAACATTCCGTAGCGCGGCGCATTGTCCGCGAACAGGCAGTTGGAGAGTATCAGATCCTTGTCCATGTATTCGACGCCGACAAGCACATTGCCTTTGTTGCCAAGGAACACGCAGCGGTCGATGGTCGCCTCAGGAATCCTGTTTTGTGTGTTGGCTCCGGATCCATAGAAGTAGATCGCCGATCCGGCGAGAGCGTCGTGGACAAAGCCTGGACGGGTATCGTAGTTGCCGCCAGACGTCTCCCACGCGGGCGTGTCATTATCGACAAACGCGCAGCGGGAGATGCGGAACACCGGACACGCGCGGGAGGCGCCGACGGCGCCCATGGACGACACGCAGTTCGTGAACAGCGTGTCGGCGATGTCGATGAGGCCGCCATTGCGCTGCTGGTTGGAGGATGTGCCGTGGACCGCGGCGAGACGCCTGATGCCGTCGAACACGCAGTCGCGGACATGCAGCTGGCAGGAATCCTTGGCCTGGATGCCGCCAGCCGCGGCCTGTGTGAAGAGGGGGCTGCTTGCGACGGATTGCGTGAATACGCAGTTGCTCACGATGACTTCGCACGAGTCCGCCACCAGGAGCGCTTCCTTGGATTCGCACAGCGTTACGTTGGCGACGAATCCAGTGTACGCGCCATCGCCATACCCGTAGTTGACAAGCGTGAGCACGCCATTCGTGCCATCGATCACCACTGCCGCCGGATCGGCGTAGCCTTCGCCGTCCCAGCCGCGGATCGCCACGCCGTACGGTTCGATCGGGAAGATTTCGCCATTCTCCTCGGTGTACGTGCCGGGAAGCGCGCGGACTTCATCGCCCTTCGAGAGTACCGACACCGTATGGGTGATGGACTGGAACGGGGCATCGGCGAGTCCCGTTCCAGTCTCGTCGGAGCCATTCACGGGGTCGGCGTAGAGTGCGCCGTCGTAGGCGACGATCGTGAGCGTCACCTGCGTGGAGTCGGTCTCGTCGAACGGGAAATCGCCGGTGATGATGACCGTGTTGACGCCCATGCCACCCGTGATCCGTAGCGATCCCGACGAAGCCGCCGCGCCAACTGGAATCATTCCATCACCCTGCCATGCGATTTCGCTTGTGCCGGATCCGAGCGGCGAATCAACCTGGATGGAGATCGCCTGCGGGGCGACGGTATCCTCGAGCGCGATCGAAACAGGGATGTCGATGGTGTCGCCGGAACGCACGTTGATCGTGGTGGCGCCACCGATTGTGAGCGACATGTCGCCGAGGACGAAATCGTATGCCGCGGGAACCACTCCGGCGGGATCGGCGGCGTCGGCAAACGATATGCGCGCGTTGGCTGGGGCGTCGGCGGCGACGGCAACGACCAGTTCGTTCGTTGTCGTGGCATCGGCGAAGACGAGCGTCTCGGCGCCGGAGAGCCCTTCTCCGTATGCGACAGTCGCGGTCACGGGATACGACTCCGCAGGCGGATCGATCGAGACGGGAATGGTCGTCGGGCCGCCACGGAACGCGGAACCCTTGCCTGGAAGCGGGAGGTAGAACATCGGCGAAGCGGAAGCATGGAAGGCGGATTCGTAGCAGCCGATATCCGCGGCGGCCGTGCCATCGTCGTTGTTGTCTGCGATGCGCGCGCGACCGTCGAGATCAAACGCGGAGAGAATCGCGTCGGCCCTGGAGGCGTCGATCGCGGGCGAGTATGGACGCGGGCGGGCGTCGAACGCGGCATCGTCCCATGCGACGGCGGTGTTCTCGAGGATCGGGTCCATGCCGGCCTTGACTGTGCCGAGGTCGATTTCCGTATAGCCGCCGCCCACATCGGTATTGTGGAGGATGCAGTTGGAAAGCCTCACCTTCGACGCGCCGCCGGCGGGAGTAAGCGGGCCCTCGTTTGCGAAGATGGAGTTGTAGAAGCAGTTTTCAAAATTGCTGTTGTCACCGGCGTAATAGCCCTTGGAATTGCCGACGAAGGTGCAGTTGCGGAAATACGGGACGAATCCATAGCCCCTCAACATCGCGACTGTCGGGGCGTTGCCGGCGAACAGGCAGCTTGTGAAGTGCAGGATGGAGTGGTCGCCCGCGATGATTTCGTTGCCGGTGTTGCCGAGGAACTGGCAGCGGTCCGCATTGAAGCGATTCTTCGATCCATGGTCGCCGATCTCGACCCAGATGCAGGATGAAGACTTCGAGTCGTGGATGTCATTGTTGGTCCGCGTGGTGTTTGTGCGGAAGACGCAGTTCGTGAGATTCCATGCGTACCACGAGGAGGGGAAGGTTGAAACCGCGGCGTAGTAAGACTTGTTGTTTTCGAAGAGGCAGTCAATGAGATTGACGCGGCGGTTGCCGGAGGTCGAAAGCGACGACTGCGTAGCGTAGGCCGCGGCGCGCCGCGCCATGTTCGTGAATACGCATCCCACGCCTTCGACATGGCTGTTCTCGCGCGCCCAGAAGCCGCCTGGGAGGTCATTGTTCGCGGTTGCCTGGGTGAAGGCGAGGTTCGTGAATACGCAGTCCGCATCGAAGATGTAGAGCGCGGCGTTCGAGCTGTTGCGGAGTGCGAGGCCGGAAAGGGCGCCGGTTTCACCGCTGGCGTATTCGATCACGTAATCCGCGCTGTCTTCGGCATCGAGGATCGTATCGTCCATCGACGCGCCATGCAGGAAGATGGAGCCTGGCCTGAGCGGGAAGACTTCGCCGGTCGCCGTCGGGGAATATGTGCCGGGAGCGATAATGATGGCGCCTACGGAGATGTTCGCGAGGGCCTTGGTAACCGAGCGGTAGGGGATTCCGCCTTCGAGGCCGGTCGCGATCGAGTCGTCGCCATTGACGGCATCGACACGCAGTACGCCGTCATGCGCGGTGATGGTAAGCGTGATCGTCGTAGAATCCGTTTCAAGGAATGTGCCCGAAGAAAGAGTGAGGTCGATGGTGTTGACGCCGTAACCCGCGATCACATGGAGGGCGCCGGGAGTCGAAGACGCATTGGCGGCGATGATGTTGTCGCCAATCCAGGAGATGGACGAGGTTCCGTCTCCGCTTGCGGTTCCAGCAGTGACCGTGATGGCCGTGGGCGTAACGGCTCCGGCGGTTGCGAGACCGACATGGATGTCGAGTTCGTCGTCTTGGAGTATGCTGAAGCGCTCGCCGCCGGCGGTGAGGTTGAGATCGGCGGCGTAGATATCGTATATGGCGGGAAGAATGCCGTATGCGCTGCTGCTTTCGGCGATCATGATGCGAAGTGCACCATCGGGGGCGTCGGAGGCAACGGTGAAGTTGAGGATCGCGGTGTCGGAGCCATCGTCGAACGAAAGCAACGTGTCGCCGGAGATGCCTTCGGGGTAGATGACCGACGCGGTGACGGGTCCGGTGATCGATGCGCCGGCGTCGATGGAGATTTCCAGCGAAATCGCCTGGCCGCGGATCGCGGACAATTTGCCAGGGACGGGAACCGAGAATGTCGGGGTCACTGCCGCGTGGAAGAGCGACTCGTAGCAGCCATAGTCGGCGACTGCGGAAGCATCGCCGTTGTTGTCCGCCACGCGCGCGTTGCCATCGAGGTCAAGCGTGCCGATAACCTGCGCCGCCGCCGAAGCGTCGATCGCGGGAGAGTAGGAACGCGGATGCGCGTCGAAGGCGGGGTCGGTATAAGGAACGGAGATATTCTCGAGTATCGGGTCGTCGGTGATGTACTTCGAGACCGCGTTCACTCCGAGGCCCGGCGTGCAGTTGTAAACTATTGAGTCGTAGATCTTGAGGTTGTCGGCATTGCCCGCCCAGCCAATGGAAACCTGAAGCTGGTCGATATTTGCGAGGATGGAGTTGCGGATGGTCGTGACGGCGTTGCGTCCGGCAAGGCCGCCGATGCCGCCCGCCGTACCGATGATCGTGCAGTTGCGGATATCGGGGGTGTTCGCATGGCCGCCGAAATGGTAGCCGGTGACCGCATTCTGCGCGACAAGCGAATTCGTGATGCGGAAGGAGTTCACGTTGTTCACGCCGAAAAGCGAACGGCCCGAATTTCCAAGGAACCAGCAGCGATCGAAGGTGAAGTTTGTCTTGCTCTTTGCATTGGAATTGCCGCGCGTCCAAAGGACGGCGCCGCCGTATGCGTCATGCTGGGTACCGGTGTTCGTCTGGCTGTTGTTGCGGAAGGTAGTGCGGGCGCAATCGACGACCACCTTGCAACCCTTGCCTTCGACAAAGTTTCCGAACTTCACCGTATTGTCTGCGACAAGGCAATCGTAGAGCTTCAGCGTGAACGTGTCGGTGTTCGGTGTATTCCAATCCAATAGCTGGACATCACGGTTCATGCCGATGAAGTCGCAGCCCTGGAAGATCATCGTGCTCATGTACTGGCAGCGGACCGAGCCGACGGAGAATTTCTGCGCGCTATTGTAATCGCCAGTGCCACTGCGGGCAGTCGATTGGGTGAACAGGACGTTCGTCGCGGCGATGTTCGCGGTATTCATTTCGACGAGCGCGTCGGTGGAGTCGCGCAGCACGCAATCCGAAATCGAGAACGAAACGCCGCTCGAGACATTGAAGAGGTTTGCGGTTGAATTGTCGCCGGATACCACGCGGGCCGAACGATCGATATCGCCATTTGTAGGCGACCATCCGACAATCGTGAGGTCTGCGTTTATGGCGATCGGGAAGCTTTCATCCGCGGAAGTGTCGTAGAAACCCTCGTCGAGATAAATCGTATCGCCGGCCCCGGCCTGCGACACAGCCTTGGTGATCGTGCGGAAGGGCGCCACGGCGGAACCGCCATTGGCATCATCGCCCAAGCCTGAAACATAGTAGTCTGCTGCCGATGCGCTTGAAACCGCGAACGACGCGACAGTGGAAAGGGCGACGAAGCAACGCTTCGCCACTCGCGCAATGCTGGACATTGTCATTATCCTGTTTCCCCTTTGTAGCCAGATGGAACCGAACCTCGTCCCATAGAGGCCGATTCGACATCTTAAGATAGTGGCATGATTGCAGTTACAAGACAAAATGTCAAGCCGATTCGCGTGTTCGTGCGGCATGGTATTCCGCCGCCGCGAACATGCGTCGCCCTTCCTCGAACCTTGCCGTTTCCCGATGCCTTTGATACGATGCATGAATCAACGTCTGGACATGCGTGGCAATGAAAGAAGTCGAGCAATATCTTCCGCACAGGGATCCGTTCCTGTTCGTGGACACCTTCACAGTGGTCGATCCGACACACTATGCCGGCACATTCCGCTTTGATCCCGGAAATCCTGTTTTCAATGGGCATTTCCCCAAGTTCCCCGTCGTTCCCGGCGTGCTGATGATCGAGTGCATGGCGCAATGCGGAGGCGCAGGCGCGATGAAGGCCGGCGGCATCAAGACGAACCAGTCCATCCTCCTCGCTTCCATAAATTCCGCCAAATTCCGTCGAATGGTCTTGCCCGGCGATGAAATCACCTTTGAAATCGAGACCGTCAAGGTCTCGCACCGCATGCTCCGCCAGCGCGGCAAGGCGCTTGTCGATGGCATTGTTGCCGCAGAGGCCGAATGGGTCTGCATGGTCGGGAAAATCCCTGAGCAGCCCGCCGCGAAATGAGGACGCCCACCATGCCCTACAACTGCGTCGTTTGCGTAAAACAGGTGCCGGACACCACCCGTATCACCGGCGAAGCCATGAAGGCGGACGGCACCGTGAACCGTGCCGCGCTTCCCGCGATCTTCAATCCCGACGATATGAATGCGCTCGAAGAGGCGCTTAAAGTGCGCGATGCGCATGGCGGCACGGTGACAGTCCTCACAATGGGTCTTCCCGCCGCGTGCGCGATACTTCGCGAGTCGCTTTGCATGGGCGCCGATCGCGCGGTGCTGGTGACCGACCGCCGCGCCGCCGCGTCAGACACCCTTGCGACAAGCTACATCCTTTCCTGCGCCGTCGCGAAGCTTTCGCCCGACCTCGTATTCTGCGGCCGCCAGGCGATAGATGGCGACACTGCGCAAACCGGTCCGCAGATCGCCGAGAAACTCGGCTTCACACCTGTCACATGCCTCGAGTCGCTTTCGATTGTCGATGGCGTCGCCCACGCGCGGCGCAATGTCGGCAACGGCCACGAAATCGTGGCGGCGCGTCTCCCGGCGCTTTTCACGGTTGTCGATTCCGCGAACAAGCCGCGTCCAAAAGCGGCGCGCCGCATTTTCAAGTTCAAGAAAGCGCGCGCCCCGGTCGAAATCGCGAAGGAGGTCGCCGATGCCATGCCAGGCGCAGACGCCGCTGCGCGCGATGCGGAAAGCGCGGCGCGCCGCGAATCGCTTGCGTCCCGCGGGCTGCTGATCGACCAGTGGAACCTGGACGATATCGGCGCCGACATTTCGCGTTGCGGCGCCGCTGGCAGCCCGACGAAGGTCAACCGCATCCAGTCGATCGTGCTTGCGGGCGGTGACTACAAGGAATTTACGCCGGACGCGGCGGGCGTGAAATCGCTGGTGGATGAACTTGTCGCCGAGCACACCATCGGATGACCACACGGGGCGGATGCCATGATTGAAGTCAATCGCAAGGGCGAAGTGTGGGTCTTCGCCGAACAGGAAAACGGCGCGCTCGCCGATGTCTCGCTTGAGTTGCTCGGAAAGGGGCGCGAACTGTCCGACCGTCTTGGCGCAAGGCTTGGCGCCGTGTTGCTCGGCAGCGGGGTGCAACCGCTTTCGCAGCGTCTGGCCGCATTTGGCGCCGATGTCGTGCATCTGGCGGACTCCCCGGCGCTTGCCCGCTACCAGACCTCTTCATACGCGCAAGTCGTGTGTTCGCTCATCGAGGAACGCAAGCCGCAGATATTCTTGTTCGGTGCGACCCCGATCGGACGCGATCTGGCGCCGTTCATCGCGTCGCGCATGCGCTGCGGCCTCACCGCGGATTGCACCGACCTTCAGATTGGCGAATACACCGATGCGAAAACAGGCGAGGCTTTTTCGGATTTGCTCCTGCAGATTCGGCCCGCGTTCGGTGGCAACATCATCGCGACTATTGTCAACCCGCGCAACTGGCCGCAAATGGCGACAGTGCGCGAGGGCGTCATGAAGATGCCCGCGGAAAACGCGGCGCGCCGCGCGGAGATCGCGCCATTTGCGCCAGCGATCGACGCGGCCGCGCTTCCTGTCGAGGTGATTGAATCCGTGCGCCGTGCGCGCAAGGTGAACCTGAAGGCGGCGCGAATAATCGTCGCAGGCGGCGCCGGCGTCGGGAGCCGCGAAAACTTCAGGCTCGTCGAGCAACTCGCGCAGGTGCTTGGCGGCGCAGTTGGCGCAAGCCGTGCGGCGGTTGATCTTGGTTTCGCCGATGCGGACCGGCAGATTGGGCAGACGGGCGTTACAGTGCGTCCGGCGCTCTACATCGCATGCGGCATTTCGGGGGCGATCCAGCATCGTGCCGGAATGCAGGAATCCGCGAAGATCATCGCGATCAACACCGACCGCGATGCGCCGATCTTCGGCGTCGCGCACTATGGGATCGTGGGCGATCTCGCCGAAATCATCCCGCAGTTCATCAAGGCGCTGAGGTGATGATGCCGTTTTCGGCGGTGCGTTGGCGAGGCTGCCGGGGCAGCCGGAGTCAGGGCGATTCAACCCAAACCGCCGCGGCGGGCGAGAGGCGCCCGCCCTACCGTCTTGTCGGGCGAATGTGGTAAAGGGGGTAGGGCGGTTTGCCCCAAACCGCCGCAATGCGCTTCAGGAATTTGCCGGGTGCTAGTGAAGCAGCGAGGAGGCTTCGCCGCGTGCCCAGGAATCGGCGGCGAAGATCGCATCGAGATCGGGCGTGGCGGATCCGACTTGTGCGCGGTCCATTACGGCGCCGACAAGTTTCCAGATTCCCGAGAATGGAATGCGTTCGGAAAGGAATGCCTCGACCGCGATTTCGTTCGCGGCGTTCATCACCGTTGGCAGCAATCCGCCGACTGACGCGGCGCACCGTGCGAGACGCAGGCAGGTGAAGCGTTCTTCGTCGGGCGACGAAAAGTGCAGTTGCGCGACTTTGGCGAGATCGAGCGAAGGAAGATCCGCCGGCACTCTCTTCGGCCAGTTCATCGCGACATTGATCGCGTGGCGCATGTCGGTGGGCGCAAGTTGCGCGAGGGTCGATCCATCGATGAATTCCACGAGTGAATGGACGATGCTTTCGGGATGGACAAGCACGTCGATGCGGTCGATTGGAAGGTCGAAAAGCCAACGCGCCTCTAGGAGTTCGAGGCCCTTGTTCATCATCGTCGCCGAGTCGATCGTGACCTTGCGGCCCATCGACCAGCGTGGATGGTTGAGCGCCTGGGCGGCGGTGACGCGGTCGAAATCGATTTCAGGCTTGGCCGCGAAAGGGCCGCCAGAAGCGGTCACGATGAGACGCTTCACATTATCCTCGGCGCGATGTGCGCCGGGGTCCGTGCGTACGCATGCGGGAAGCGCTGGCCCGGCGCAAAGACACTGGAAGATCGCGCTGTGTTCGCTATCGACGGGCGTGATGCGCACGCCGGCCTTCGCGCGAGCGGCCATCACGGGAGCACCTGCGGCGACAAGAGTTTCCTTCGTGGCGAGCGCGATATCGCGGCGCGCCGCGATCGCGGAAAGGACCGGGCGAAGTCCGGCCATGCCGACGAGCGCGCAGAGTACTAGCGTATCGCTTCCCGTATCGCCGCCGCCCGCGAGTTCTTCCACGCCTTCGGGACCCGCGAGCACTTCGATATCGGCGGGGGCTTCGCGGCGCGCCGTTTTTGCGGCCTCCTGGTCGCCCACCGCGATGCGCCTTACGTTGAACTGCCTGGCCTGCTCGAGCAGACGCGCGACATTGCGGTTTGCGGCGAGGCCGACGATTTCAAAGCGCCCTGGTTCCGCGGCGGCCACGCGCAGCGCGTTCTCGCCGATGGAGCCTGTCGAACCGAGTACGATCAACGGCCTCATAGCGCGCCAGTGCCTTTCATGATCAGGCAGACGAACATCGGCGCGAATAGGATGCTGTCGAACATGTCGAGGAATCCTCCCATGCCTGGCACGATGCCGCTGGAATCCTTGACGTTCACCGCGCGCTTGATCATCGATTCGATCAAGTCGCCGAGCACGCCGACGATGCCAAGACCCAGGCCGACAAGCGCGGCCCATGGGAGCGTCCACGTCTCGATGGCGCCGCCCGCAATCCAGTCGAAGCGTTTCGACATGGCGACAAGGACAACGGAAACAACCACCGCAGAAGCGAGTCCGCCGACGAGACCCTCCCACGATTTCTTCGGGGAGACGCGCGGGAACATCTTGTGCCTGCCGCATGAGCAGCCGATCGCGAACGCGCCTACATCGGTGATCTTCACGACACACGAAAGGTAGAAGACAAGAAACACTCCCGCCGATGAAAAGTCGAATGGCCTTGCCTGGTATGTCGCGAGCGGGATGTAGAACCCCAGTAGGAATGGGACATAGAAGAATGAGAAGCATGTCGTCGCGGCTTGCTCGACAGGCTTCGCTTTCGGGTCGAACAGGAGACGCAGCAGCAGTGCGAAAAGGAAGATTCCGAGAAGCGCGGTTTCCCACGACGAACCACCAAGCCACGCGGGCGCTTCGCGGACCGCGAAAGCGAACTTGCCGGCGAGCCATAAGACGCCGAGCGGATACGCGAGTGTCGGGCATGACTTGTAGCCGCCCTGCTTCATCATCGCGAAAAACTCGGCTTGGACTGCGCATGAAAAGGCGACGAGCATCAGGAAGAGCGCCCATCCTGGAAGGAAGCGCAATGCGAGGATTATGGCGGCGCCAACTAGGATTCCGTTGATGGTTCTGCGGAGCATGGTGGTTTCCGTGGGTTACTTTGCGGATGGCGTGGCGGGGTCGGCGGGCGATTTCGAGAGTCCGCCATAGCGGCGGTCGCGCTGTGCGAATGCGTCGAGGACAGCCTTGAAGTCCTCCTCGCCGAAGTCGGGCCAGAGCACCGGCGTCACGAACAGTTCGCTGTACGCCGCCTCCCAGAGCAGGAAATTGCTCAGGCGGAGTTCGCCACTGGTGCGGACAATCATGTCTGGATCGGGGACGTCGGGCGCGTAGAGCCGCGAGGCGAGCGCTGATTCATCGACGGTTTCGGGATCGACCTTGCCAGCCGCCACGTCGCGGGCCAGGG
The DNA here is from genome assembly GCA_045627705.1 of Kiritimatiellia bacterium. Taxonomy (GTDB): domain Bacteria; phylum Verrucomicrobiota; class Kiritimatiellia; order RFP12; family JBMNHG01; genus JBMNHG01. The sequence continues at coordinate 16,778 of JAZQOE010000167.1, forward strand.
AGCGCGCGGCATCGGCGAGTTCGGCGCGTCCGCCATAGCTGAGGGCGATCAAAAGCTGCCCTGACTTGTGGTCGATGGTTTCGGCCTCGGCGTCGGCGACAACCTTTTGCACATCCTTTGGAAGGTCGGAGCGGCGACCGATCACTCGCATGCGGACGTCGTTTTCGTGAAGTTCGCGAAGGTTGTCGTGGAGGAAGCGCTTGAGCAGGAGCATCAGGCCGGAGACCTCTGCGGCGGGGCGAGACCAGTTTTCGGTGCTGAACGCATAGAGGGTGAGGTACTTCACGCCGTATTTGCGGCAGAGCTTGAGAACGCGGCGGACTGTCTCCGCGCCGGCTTCGTGGCCCTTCAATCGTGGCAGTCCGCGCTTTTTCGCCCAGCGCCCGTTGCCGTCCATGATTATCGCGAGATGTTCTAGCATTCGTTGCTCCTGTCGGTGAAGTCCGCGCGCCGGTGTTTCGTCACGGCTTGTAGAAGGTGTAGATCGGGAATGTCCACGGCCAGAAGCGCACGACCAGAACCGCCACCGCGACGCCTGTCGCCATGCCGGCGAAGACTTCGTATCTGGTATGGCCGAGGAGTTCCTTCAGACGTTCGCCGCTGAGGGGATGTCCCTTGAAAAGGTCGTCGATAATCTGGTTCAGCACGTGCGCCTGCTTGCCTGCGGCCTGGCGCACGCCGGCGGCGTCGAACATCGTCACGCTGGCGAAGGCGAGGGCGGCGAGGGTGATCGGCGAGGCGAATCCCTGCGTCATGCCAATGCTGGTCGTCATCGCGCAAACCATCGCCGAATGCGCGCTGGGCATTCCGCCGGTGCTGACCATGTAGCTGAAATCGACGCGGTGGTTCTTTATCAGGTCCGTGACCATCTTTATCAATTGGGCGATGGTCCATCCGAGGAGCGCGGCCCAGAACCAGGGGGTCGTTAGAAGGTTCAGCGGATTTATGTCGAGGTGGTTCATTGTGAAAACTCGCGGGATCAATAGGCGTTGGTGCGGGTGAAGAAGGTCCGCACCAGGACCTTCAGGTCAAAGGCGAGCGACCAGTTGCGGAGGTAGTAGAGGTCGTAGCGAACGCGTTCGCCGATGCTGGTGTCGCCGCGCAGTCCGTTGACCTGCGCCCAGCCCGTGATGCCGGGCTTCGATGCATGGCGCGCCATGTAGTGTTCGATATCCGTCTTGAACTGCTCGATGAAATACGGGCGCTCGGGACGGGGGCCGACGAGGCTCATGTCTCCCTTGAGCACATTCCAGAACTGCGGCAGTTCGTCGATATTGCACTCGCGCAGGAACGCGCCGATCCGCGTGCGGCGCGGATCGTTTGGAACCGTCCAGCCAGGCTTGTCGCCTGGAGCCTCGGCATCCGGACGCATCGTGCGGATCTTGTATAGGAGGAACGGTTTCCCGCGGCGGCCCGCGCGTTCCTGCCGGTAGAAGATCGGACCAGGGGACTCCCGTTGCACAAGCCACGCGGCAACCGCGATCACGGGCGCCGAAATGATCAGCCCGACGAGCGAGCCAACCACGTCCTCCGCGCGCTTCGCGATGCGGTTCCAAACGCTGTCGAGAGGCCATTGCCGCGCGCCAAGCATTGGAATGCCCGCGACTGTGGTCAGGTCGAGTTGCGACGTGAGCATTCGGAAGAAGTCCGGCACCATGTTGAAGGCGATCATGCGGCGCTCGCAAAAGAGGAAGAGCGCGGCGGTCTGCTCGTGGGTCATCGTGTGGCCGGTGAGCACGACCTGGTCTATCCTGCGTTCCTCTACCATGCGTTCGAGTTCATCCGTGGTGCCGAGCAACATGCCTGCGGGTAGCGCTGGATCGGGAGTTTCCCCCGGGAAGGCGAGCACGCCTTCGACGACAGTGCGCAGCCTTGGGTCCGCCAGCGCCACGCCATGGAGCCTCACCGCGATGTCGCCGGCGCCTATGATCAGCGAACGGTGGATCGGCGCGGCATGGCGCGCAAGCATGAACTCCAGACGGAAAAGCGCCAGGCGCTCGACCAGCACAATCAATGTGACTGTCACGAACGAAAGTAGGATCGTGCCGTTGGAGGCGGGAATGATGTTCTTGAAAAGCGACGCCGTGACCAGCACGGCCAGCATGCCGATGACGCATGCGCGGACGATGCGCGGGATGCGGTTGCCGAACGTCCCCTGCTGGGGACGCGAATAAAGCCTGAGTATCTGGAAGACCACGATGTACAGCGGAATCGACAGAAGCGCACCGATCGCGTAGTTCTCGTAGAGGTTTTCCGGACGGCCGAAGGGAACGGACATCCAGCCGCTGTCGAAGCGGACCCAGACCGCGGCAAGCGAACCCAGGAAGACGCCAATGGCATCCCCCAATACGCCTAGCAGCGACGCACATGCATCGTTGGAATCGCGCGATCTCACCGGCGCCCCCCGAACATTGCGGCATGTTTCCCAAGCATGGGCATTTGTCGATATCGTATCACAATGTTATACTGCGTGTCATGGATATCGTGGCAATTGATGACCTCGCCATCGAATGCGTGATTGGCGACGACCCAGACGAGCGCGGGCGGACACAGACCGTGCTTGTGTCTGTCGAACTGGAAACGGATTTCTCCGCCGCGGCGCAAACCGACGCCTTGGCCGACGCGATCGACTATCGCGCGCTTTCGCAACGCCTGGCCGCAATCGCGGTCAACGGACGATTCCGCCTCATCGAATCGCTTGCGCGCGCGTTGCTCGCCGAATGTCTCACCGACCAGCGTGTTCATTCCGCGAAAGTCCAGGTGAAAAAGCCAGGCGTTCCGCCAAACGCTTCCGCCGCGCGCGCAACCTGTTCGGCCGCGCGGTGATCGAATGCCGCGATTTTGTTGTTTGTGGACTGAAACACCGTTGTCGCCTATAATTGCCGATTCACAACCATGACATCCAACAGCACAATTGGCGAAATCTGGAACCGGCGCGAGCTTGTCAGGATGCTTTCGGTCCGCAACCTGAAAATCCGCTACAAGAACTCGGCGCTCGGCTTCCTATGGTCGCTTCTCACGCCCGGCTTCTTCATCCTCATCTATGCGCTTTTCGCGGGAATCATCGGGATGCGAGGCAAGATGATCGGCGCGGACGGCGCGACAGAGATTGACTTTCTGCCGTTTCTCGTTACAGGCATCGTCGTCTGGCAGTTCACCGCGACATGCTTCAACGATGGGCTCCATGCCGTGACCGGCAACGCGAACCTCGTGAAGAAGGCGGCGTTTCCACGCCTCATCCTGCCGATCGCGATGTCGCTCGCCAACGCCGTCAACTTCCTGCTTACGCTCATTGTCCTGGCGATCTACCTAGTTCTCGCTCCGGGCATCCACTTCCAGGGCGCGGCCATCCTCTGGCTTCCCGCGGCTGTCGTGGCCCATTGCGCGCTGGGCCTGGGCCTGGCGCTGGTCGTTTCCACGGCGAACGTGTTCTTCCGCGACACCGAGCACCTCGTGGGCGTCGCTTCGCTCGCATGGTTCTTCCTCACGCCCGTATTCTACCCGCCGCAAATGCAGATGGATATCCTTGCCGACAAGCTGAACTGGCCGGCGTGGCTTGCCTACCTGAACCCGATGACGGGCATTGTGGGCGCCTATCGCCAGGCCCTTCTCGGCGGCGGCGCATGGCTCGCGGGCACGCTTGTGTCGTTCGGCGTGGCGTTGGCCGTCCTCGTGGTGGGATTGATCGTCTTCCAATGCAACGAGGGCGATTTCGGAGACGTGCTATGAGCTCCAGCAAGAAACTTCCTCCACTGTCCCCGGACATCGCGATCGAAGTTTGCGGAGTGTCCAAGGAATTCCGCCTCCAGGGCGCAGGCGGTTCCTTCAAGGCCGCGATGCTCGACCGTATTCGCGGCCGCAAGCGCGGCGTCTTTCGCGCCCTCGACCATGCCGACTTCACCGTGAAGCGCGGCGAGACGCTCGGCATCATCGGCGCAAACGGCGCCGGCAAGACAACGCTTCTTTCGCTCGTCGCGGGAACGCTCCGCCCCACCACCGGCACCATTCGCACGAACGGCGCGATTTCGTCGCTCCTCGAACTCGGCGCGGGCTTCCATCCTGACCTAACCGGACGCGACAATGTCTATCTCTACGGCGCCATCATGGGCCTCTCGCGCTCCCGGATGCGCGAGCGTTTCGACGCGATCGTCGATTTCGCGGGCATCGGCCCGTTCATAGACCAGCCTGTCCGCAGTTACTCCTCCGGCATGTATGTGCGACTTGGCTTCGCTGTCGCCGTGGAGGTCGATCCCGACATCCTGCTGGTCGATGAAGTCCTCGCCGTGGGCGATGTGGATTTCCAGCGGAAGTGCCTCGACAGGATGCGCGCATTCCGCGACGTGGGCAAGACGCTTCTGATCATTTCCCACGACATGCACGCGATCCGTTCTGTCGCCGACCGCATCCTCCTGCTCGACCACGGACAGGTCAAGGGCATCGGCTCGCCGGATGAAACGATCGCCGGATACCAGCGCGAGGCGCTTGGCGCGAAAGCCGATTCCGGCCTCCGCCGCGAGTGGGGGTCGGGCGAAATCCGCTTTACGGATGTCACCCTCACCGGCGCGGACGGCGCGCCGCATCCCGTCTTCGACGCCGGCGCCACCCTGCGCGTGAATATCGGCTACCATGCTTCGCAGCCGGTCGCCTCGCCTGTCTTCGGTTTCGCTATCGCCGATTCTTCCGGACGCATCATCCACGGCGCAAACACGCAGATCGCGCATTTCGCCACGGGCGACATTCCAGAGGGCGACGGCCGCATCACGCTCGAGCTTCCATCGCTGGACCTCGCGTCTGGCGCCTACCTGCTCTCGCTTGCGGTCCACTCCGCCGACCATATTTCCAACTACCACCGCCTTGACCACGCATTCCCGTTTACAGTCGCCAATCCAGTCTCGTTCGACGGTTGCGTCGGCATGGCAAGCCATTGGAGCCGTCCATGAAACTCGATCTCCCCAACATCCTCGACAACCCGCGCGTGATGCCCGCCATCCGCGATGCGCTGGACGAGGACATCGGCAGTGGCGACGCCACGACGCTTTCGCTGGTCGATCCATCGATTGTCGCCGAAGGCATGATCTTCCCGCGCGGCGACTGCCGCGTGGCCGGCGCGTCCGTCGGCGTGGCCGCGATGCACGCCGTGGATCCGTCGATCGAATGCGAGATAGCGATCAACGATGGATGCGATGCAAAGGCCAACGAACCAATCCTGCGCTTCCGCGGCAAGGCCGCGTCGATCCTCACCGCCGAGCGCGTCGCCCTCAATTTCATGCAGCGCATGTGCGGCATCGCCACGATGACGCGCAAGTTCGTCGCCGCGGTCGCCGACCATGGCACCATGATCCTCGATACGCGCAAGACCACTCCCGGCCTCCGCGCATTCGAGAAGTACAGCGTGCTTTGCGGTGGCGGCGCCAACCACCGCATGGGCCTTTACGACCGCGTGATGGTCAAGGACAACCACCGGCGCCTCTGGGCCTCCGGCGATCCATTCTCGCTCGGCAAGGCCGCCGCCGCCGCCCGCGCGAAATTCCCCGGCCTCGCCGTCGAAGTCGAAGTCGAAACTCTCGACGAATGTCGCTCCGCGCTGCTCGGACGCCCCGAATGGGTTTTGCTCGACAACATGCCCTGCGACCTGATGTCCACGTGCGTCCGCCTGTGCAAGGGCATTTCGCGCACCGAGGCTTCCGGCGGGATCACCTACGACCGCATCCGCGAAGTCGCGGCCACTGGCGTCGATGCCATATCGTTCGGATGCCTCACGCATTCCGTCCCGGCATGCGACCTCTCGCTGGAATGGAATGTGGCTGCCAGGTAATCGCTCCCCGCTGTGACTGTAATTTCCTTTGGAACCAATATCATGAACGAAACAACTGCAAGAATCATCGATGGCAAGGCGGTCTCCGCTGAAATCCGCAAGGAGATTGCCGCCGGCGTATCCGCTCTCGTCGCGGGTGGCGGACGGCAGCCCGGGCTGGGCGTGATATTGGTCGGCGAGAATCCGGCATCGGTCTCGTATGTGACGGCGAAGGAAAGGGCCTGCGCCGAAGCGGGCATGCTTTCCGTCGAACGGCGTCTGCCCGCCACCGCGACTACAGGCGATGTCGTCGCGGAAGTGATGGCGATGAATGCGGATCCCGCGCTTCACGGAATCCTCGTTCAGCTACCGCTTCCAAGGCAGGTCGATGAAGCGCGCGTGATCGCCGCGATTTCGCCCGAAAAGGATGTCGATGGCTTTACCGAAGTCAATGTCGGCCGCATGGTTCTTGGCGGAGAATGCTTCCTTCCTTGCACGCCGAATGGAATTCTCCAGCTTCTCGCGCGTTCGGGGGTGGAGACAGACGGACGCCATGCGGTTGTCGTCGGGCGCAGCAATATCGTCGGCAAGCCGATCGCACAGCTTCTCGCGCGCAAGCGTCCGGGACCGAATGCGACCGTGACGATGTGCCACACCGGCACGCGCGATCTTGGCTCATTCACCCGCCAGGCCGATATCCTGATTGTCGCCGCGGGCCGTCCGCACACCGTTACTGCCGACATGGTAAAACCAGGGGCGGCTGTTATCGATGTCGGAGTAAACCGCATACCTGATCCATCGAAGAAGTCGGGATTCCACCTTGAGGGCGATGTCGATTTCGCCACGGTGAAGGAAGTCGCGGGATGGATTACGCCTGTTCCTGGCGGCGTTGGCCCCATGACCATCACAATGCTGCTGCAGAACACCCTCGAAGCGGCCCGCCGCGGCGGCGAAAAGTAGTGCCCTAGCGCATCAGGGCGAAGAAACGATCCTGGTATTGCTCGAAGACGCCGTGTTTCTGTAGCAGTGCGCCGAGGTCCTTCACTAGCGAACGGTCGGCGGCGGCGGCCTGGAAGGCGCGTTCAATCTCTTCGCGGACGCCGGCAGGAATCCCGTCGCGGATTTCAAAGAGCTTGCGCTCGTTCAACTCTCGGATGTTTTCCTGGGCCGAAGACTGGATAACGGACCAGAAGAGCTTTACCAGGCAGACATCCCAGGGATCATCGACACCCTTTACTATCGCCCTGAATGGATCCTTCTTGCCCTTGGCCTCGGTCTTCACGCGGTCGATCACGGCGTCGATGGAATCCGTAACGACCTCCTCGCTGAACTTCTCCTGCTTCAGGGAATAGCCATAGCGGAGGATGCGGACCATGTCCTCATGGTCGCGAAGCCAATCGGCATACTGCTGCGCCTGCTCTCCGAAACCCTCGAGGATCATGCTCGAATAGGCGGAAGGCGTGACAATCTGCGGGCGCATCGCCTGCATCCGCCCCTCGCGGATGCGCACATGGTCAACGGAATCCATCAGCTCGCTCACGAGCGTGTACTGGATGAGAGTGTTGCCAAATGTCTCGATGTGGCGTTCTGGCAGCTGGACAATCTCGGTGTTTTTGACCGCGTACCAGAAGTCGAAGGAGGATGTCGTATTAGGCATGGGATCAATCTTCGTCGTCTGCGATTATCTTCAACATCTGGATGAAGCACGGATGGTAGCCATCTTTATCCGCTACCGGGTCGCGCCAGACGAGCGCAACTGCCTGTGCCGTGGAAAGCACGCTGCCCTGCTTGATGGAGGTCTGGCCAAAGCGCGTCGAGAAGGCATCCGCGCGCAAAAGCACGAGGAAACTCTGCTGGCGAGTGGAGAAAAGGCTCGCCGCATTGCGGATGACGGCTTCTCGACGGGCGTCATCGCAGAATTTCTTCTTGAGTTCGTCCGTCGATGTCAGAATGGAGTACCAATCCACTGCGCCAATGCTTGAGACATCCTGTGCCGCGCCACCAAGCTGCTCGAAAACGCGGTCGCCGATCGAGCGCGCCTCGGAAAGCGTGAGCGCCTTTGGCGTTGCCTCCCACTCATCGACTGGCATCTGGTTGTAAACCGCTGTCATCACGTCAGGCTGACGCGAATTCGGATTTACGAGGCCACGCAGCATGTCATCGCTGTCCGGATCACGAAGCGTGAAGAAATCATAGATGCGGTGGTAGCCGATATCAGACACCATGCTATAGCGTTCATTGTCCTTGTGGTCGAAGAGTCGCATGGTGTAGTACGGCGCAATAGGGATGAGCGCGAGTTCGCCGACGGATTCAAGTGGCCCGTTCTTGGCGGAAGGGAAGTGGACGAGATCGCTCAGATTGTCCTTCCAGGTGTCTCCGTTCGTTCTCTTGCCGAGACCATCGAACAGTCTGGGAACTCCACCGGCGGAAGAATCACCAATCGCTCCTGGGTTTTGAAGGACTTTTTCCGTCCAGACGTTGGGGTTGCCAAGGGCGTTCGGTTGAGTAACCCCGAACATTTCCGTGATAGATTCGCCGTCGGACCATTGCATGACGGTGTTCATATTGAATCTGCCGGCTTCGCCGCCAATCCAATTGAAGCGGGGATCGAAGTTTTCGTACCAGCCGGTAAATGACTTGGAGATGGTCTTGGTCGAGAAATTCGGCATTGTCAACCCGGCGACGGCAGCCTGTAGCGACGGGGGCTTTATGTCCGTGAACTTGACCTTGTTGATGACCGAACCATTCCTGATAAGTTCGATCTCGACGGTAAACCCGTAGTTCCCTTGGCCGCTGCCGCCCGCGCCAGATGTATTGAACAGCATCGAAGTGTCACATGCCACGTTGTTCGTGACGCAAAAGACATAGTCGCCCTGAATGGCGCTAGGGGTTCCCGAAAGGGGGATGTCGACCACTGTCGGTTGGTCGGGCAGCAAGCAATTCTTGAACCCGTTGATTATCTTATCCCTCGAGCCCGCTGGGATGGAAGCAGCCTGTCCAGTGAGGGCCAAGGTTGGAGAAGTAGTTCGTTGGATCGTGATTCGCGCGGAGGTCCCGCTCGAGTCAGTGCCGAACGGATTCCATGCCCCGACGCTGAACGTGAAGCTATGGATAAATCTGCACATGTTCAATTTCCACCTGCCAGCCTGGTTCACCGATGTAATGGCCCACCGTAAATCACCGTAAAGCTGGACAGCCGAAATCATCGGCGTGTTTTCAACATGGGGGCCCTCGAGGTTGCGGGGGGTATCGTCTACGTCGATATAGTCAAATAGAGCATCGATGTACCCTTGGATTCTCTCGTTTGTGTTTGGCGACTTGACTCCGCTGGAAATGGAACCTATCGGTTTCCCGTCCGACCCGACAAAGTCCTGGCCGAGCATGTCGTCGCGTTCGAGGATTTCCCATAGACGGTCTTTGATGGTAGATTTATTGCCGTCGGCATAAGTGTAGGTGTCGTTGAGGCGGCTGGGTAGATCGCCGCCGATGTAGAGTTTCGGATTGCGAAGTTCTCCATCCTTGTTGTGCTTCTTCTCCAGACCATCGGGAACCAATTCTTCGTTCGGTATGTATGAGAATGGAACAAAATTCTCGAGGTTTTCATCGTCCAGGCCT